>NZ_AJRC02000008.1:0-117315 GCF_000298695.2 Streptococcus sp. GMD3S
AGCAGATTGAACTTCTGCTCCAGACTAACACGGGCATTTTTGATGGCTAGATTGACCAGTTGTTTTTTTTCCCCACGTTGGGGTTTGAGAATCTTGGTATCCACCAAGGCCTTGACGGCTTCTTCGTCAATATCCTGCGGAATCAATACTTCATTGGGAACCAGGTGAGATTTTTCTTGATAGAATTGTCCCACGTAGGTCAAGAAGTCCTCATCTGGATCATTGTAGTAGGGGAAAAGATTGACATCCCGCTCGATGAGTTTTCCCTGACGGACAAAGAAAACCTGAACACACATCCAGCCCTTATCCACATAGTAGCCAAAGACGTCCCGATTTTGCAAATCTTTAGCCATGACCCTTTGCTTGGTCCGAAGTGTTCCAATCGCCTGAATCAGGTCACGGTATTCCGCCGCACGTTCAAACTCCATACTTTGAGCTGCGGATGCCATCTTCCCCTTGAGGTCATCGATGATTTTGTCATCCTGTCCTTTTAGGAAATCAGAAACCTCCTGAGCCATGGACTTGAAATAAGCCTCATCTTTCTGACAGATGGTGTGGGCCATACATTGGCCGATATGGTAGTAAAAACAAACCTTAGACGGCGGGTTGGTACATTTCCGAAAAGGAAAAATCCGATCCAGTAGTCGCTTGATTTCATTGGCCGCTCCCACATCAGGATAAGGTCCAAAATAAAGACCTCCGTCCTTTTTGACCTGACGGGTGATAATCAAGCGAGGATAACGCTCATTGGTGATTTTGATGAAGGGATAGGACTTATCATCCTTGAGCATAATATTGTACTTGGGCTTATTTTCCTTAATCAGGTTGATTTCTAGGAGAAGTGCCTCAATATTGGACTCAGTGACGATAAATTCAAAATCCACAATTTCAGACACCAGAGCCTCCGTCTTGGTATCATGACTTCCACGGAAATAAGACCGCACGCGGTTACGCAGATTTTTAGCCTTTCCTACATAGATAATGGTGCCATTTTTATCCTTGTGAATGTAACAACCAGGGCTGGTCGGCAAGAGCTCTAGTTTTGATTTGATCAAGTTATTCATAGTTCCATTATAACAAAAAGGCCGTAACAGGACGAACAAAAAGCCCCACCAATCACTTGATGGAGGAGCTTTGATTTCATTTCAGATTGCACCGACTTCATCTAGTCGCTTCTGGTATAGAGTTCTTGAACAGCCTTCACATCCTGAGGCTGAATTCCATAGTAAGAACCTGCTGGCTGCATGACAGAAGTTTCGTTGGTATGATCCAATCCGATGGCATGCCCCAGCTCGTGCTCCGCCGTGTGCACGATCCGTTCATAAGAATAACCATAGTTTGGATTGGATAGATAATAGTGATTCAGGCGAACCGTTACAGATATAAATTGTTTGGTTAACAAATTGGTTTGACTCTCGGCTTGACCTGCTACAGCAGTCGATCCATCATTCATTTCACTTGCCACAATATCTGCCTGACTAGGATCCGCAACCACCTCAAAGGTAAAGGCTCCCGTTTGATTCCAGTTTTTTATGGCTTCTGCATAGGCACCTTGAAAGGTCTCATCCATTTGAGGCTCAATATAGATGCGAGCTGAAGCTTGAGCCCACTTGCCTTCTGCATGTTGGTGACTGTCTGTCTGAGACAAGACTTCCAGCGTTCCCGTCTCCTTCCATTGATTCCAGCCACCTTGACCAATCTTGCTCATTTTTTCAACCTGATTGACCGCAGAATGAAAATCACCAGACAGATACCAAACCACTCCAAAGGCAATGAGCAGTAGAATGACCACAGTCCAAACCAGACGCCAGAAGAAACGCCAAATTCCCAAAAGAAATCGGAACAATAATCGAATAATCCAGAACATGACGCCCCACCTTTCATAAAAATAAGAACCTATCTTGAAATCACATTTTCCTTGATCAAGATAGATTCTCTATTTTACTGAAGAAAGCTGAAAGAAACCTAAAACTAAGATAAACGTTCTTCCAAGACAAAGTCAATTGGTAGAGTAGCCAAAAAACGTTCCAATTGTTTTTCCCAGTAGTACCACTCGTGCTTACCTAGACTATGACTATAGGTCACCTCAAAACCAAGTTTTTTGAGGTTTTTCACTGCGAGATTATTGGCAGAGTAGAGATAGTCTTGCTCTCCACACCAAGCCCATAGTTTAGTCTTTTTATCGGATTTTGCAGCCATGCTTTCAAGCGAATGAGGACTAGCTGTCCAGTCTTTAATCTCTCCAAAAACTCCTCGCCAGTATGCAAGTGACCCCAGATCCTGACTTTCAGGAGAAAATTCCTGAAAACTGAGTGCACCAGAAAAACTAGCCGCATGAGAAAAACGATTTGTCGATAGAGCGAGTTTGAAGGAACCGTATCCACCCATGGATAGGCCTGCTATGAAAGTTTTTTCTCGCTTGCTGGTCATATTGGGGAAGAAACGTTTCATTACCTGAGGTAACTCTTCTGCTAGAGCTGTATAGTAGTTATAGCCATACTGAGTATCTGTGTACCAGCCATTGCTAGTATTGGGCATGATAACAATGAGATTGGTCCCACGCAACAAGCGCTCGACATTGGTACGTTTGAGCCAGCTATTTTGGTTTCCTGACATTCCGTGCAAAAGATAAAGAACAGGAATATCCGTGCAATCTGGTTCAGTCACCCGACTAGCATCTGGATAGAGTACGGTAACGCCCCACTCCATATCCAAAACTTTTGAGTAATACTCAATATTCATAACTGCCATGGTTGTCTCCTTTTACTATTCTATAAGAAAAAGCCGAATTTCGACTTTTTCTGTAGGTATGCTGCTTATTATTTTGCTTCCATCACGACTGGCAAGATTGCCGGGCGACGCTTGGTTTGATCAAAGAGGTACTTGGTCAGATTGTCGCGAACCTTGCCTTTGAGATCTGCCCAATCAAAGTCATCACCTTGAAGATACTCTTCTACCGTTTGGTTAATCAATTCTGAACTTTCACGGAGAATGTCACGACTCTTCTTGAGATAAACGAATCCACGCGTGTGAACACGGGCCTTAGCCACAATTTTCTTCTCACGACGGTTGACAGTGATCGCCACGATAAAGATTCCATCCTCTGACAAGACCTTACGGTCACGAAGGACGACATTTCCAACATCCCCGATGGCATTTCCGTCAATCAAGACATCCCCAGCAGAAACAGCTCCAGCTGGAACAAAGTCTCCATGTTCATAAGACATGGTCGTTCCCTTTTTAGGGATGAAGATGCGTTCTGGCAACATTCCAACTGCCATGGCAGCCTTGGCATGCGCATCTAACTCACGGTACTCTCCTTGGATAGGGAAGAGGTAGTTTGGTTGCAAAAGATTGATCATTAACTGCAAATCACGCGCATTCCCATGTCCGGATACTCGCAAGCTTTGGGTAATGAGTTTCACCACACCACCAGCTTGGTAGATCATGTTTTCAACACGCGCCATGACAGCTTCTTTTGCGATAGATGGAGTGGTTACGATATAGACCAAGTCCCCATCTTTGATTTCCACATAACGGTGGCGTCCAATGGACATCTTGCGAAGTCCATTAATCGGCTCACCCATACGGCCCGTCTCAAGGATAATCAACTCATGGTCGTCAAAACGAGACATTTCTTTGGGTTTAATCAAGAGACTTTCATTGGCTAGAGACAATTTTTTGAGTCGAATCGCAGTGCGGACGATATTTTCAATATCAAATCCAGTCAAAACAACTCGGCGACCTGTATCTGCTGCAGCATCAAAAACCTGCTGGATACGAGAAAGGTTGCTGGCAACTGCGGCAACGATGATACGACCTTCCCAATCTGCAATGGTCTGGGTAATTTCGTCTCCAACTTCACTCTCACTCGCCACCTGGATATTGCTGTCTGCATTGGCTGAATCACTGAGGAGCGCCAAGACACCATCACGACCGATTTCTGCCAAACGAGCAAAATCCGTCGCATAGGATTCGCTAGCTGTCTGGTCAAACTTGAAGTCCCCTGTATAAACGATGCTACCTTCAGCTGTTTTCAGGACTATTCCCAAACTTTCTGGGATAGAGTGAGTTGTACGGAAGAAGGAAACCACAGTCCCTCCAAAATCAATCTCCGTATCTTCATCAATCACATGGAAGTCATTGAATTTCTTAACCGTATCATTTCCTTTGACAAAGAGTTTGGCCAACTCAATGGTCAACTCAGAACCAAATACAGGCACCTTAGCCTCTGCCAAAAGATAAGGCAGGGCACCAATGGCATCTGCATGTCCGTGGGTCAAAAAGACCCCTGCGATACGATCGCTATTTTCAAAAAGGTAGTCCATATTTGGAATGACGACATCAACACCTAGTTGTTCATTTTCAGGGTATTTAAGCCCCGCATCCAAAACAAAAATAGAACCATCGATTTCAGCGATGTACATATTTTTACCATTTTCTCGTACACCACCTAGTGTTGTTAAACTAATATTACTCATTTTCCCTCCGAAACTTCATTTATCTTGATTATAGGGCGAATTTACCCTCTTATTCTAAAAGTTCTAAAACTTCCAGCCGAATCTTTTCCTACCATTATACCATTTTTTTGATTATTTTCAAAACGAAGATCGGTTTTTAACTAGAGATTAGTCACTACTGTGAATCGAATTCTTTTACTTTGACTTCTCTTTTGGAGGCTTCATCTAAGATAATAGAACGATTGTACCATCAAAATTATGGACTTTCTGAATCAATTTGATTTCAGATACCTTTCTCGAACTCTAAATTTTTCTTTTAGTTCAAAAAACTTGCTTTTACCTCTCGACTTGAGAACTATTTCCTACAAAGACATGGTTTATCTACATCCAAAAGCGAAAATTTCCTGTTCGCTACAGAATCTAAAAAATTTTCAGCAATTAGCCACTAAGATAGAGGATAACGTTAGGAAATTTCTTCAAAAAGAAAAAAGACTTAGAAATTCTAAATCTTTTTATCATCTTTAGTTTGGATAGATATAAGTGACGTTACCTAAAAATTCATGAGGATTAAAGAAGCCACGGTAATTTGCAATCTGCTTTTGACGTCTGTAGTTTGCTTCCAATACCTGGATGGAGTTTTCACTTTGAACATCTGTTACATAAGCAACGTGTCCATATTCACCACCATCCCAAACGGCGATTGCTCCTACTACTGGAACACTTCCTGTCTTATAGCCTTGAGCACTCGCGTAGATTGCCCACGTGTTGGCATTTCCCCACCAGTTGCTAGCCCAAGGCGCCAATTCTTTCACACCCCATGTACACTGACCAACAGGGTATGAGTTTCCATAGTTTGTCGGAGTCTTTTCGACAACATCCTCTGTATCTGATACCACGTTCGCAGTGCTAGCTGGAGCACTGTAGGTTGAGCTAGCCTGAGCGGAACCACTCACTTCCAATACATCGCCTGGGTGGATAGTGTCAAAGATGGTTTTTCCATTCAAAGCTGCCAACTCATGCGGATCCATGCCGTTTGCAGTTGCGATGGCATAAAATGAATCACCGTCTTGGACAACGTAAGAGTTCGCGTGCACAGTTTGAGCACCAACTGTAGCTAAAATAGCCGTAGAAGTCAAACCAAGAGTCAGTTTCGTAACTGTTTTTTTCATAACTGGATTCCCCTTATATTTTCTTGATAAGAAAATCATACTTGATTTACATGTCAGTTCGTTTAGAGTTATATTTTAGTCATGTTACAAAAATTTATACTTTTACTACATAAGGTTTAAAAGCAGACATCGTATAAAGTGATAGAAGAGAATAAAAATGAATCATTCCCCCAATCTTTTCATCAGTAAATCACTCAAAAGACCGTCTTCTCAACCACTCCCACATCAAGCATTTATCCGTCAAAAAGAGACCGAGATAGGTCATCTCAGTCCCTTTCCATCTATAACTCCATCAAAAAATCATACATTTCTTGCACGGTACCCAGCGCCATCATTTCTTGGTATTTGACGGTTCTTTAGCTATCTTTTTCTACTATCTCTGGAAAATAACTTTCAAAATATGCCTTGGTAAGGCTAAATAAATGTAATTTTTTACCCTCAATATTCACAAAATTCATTTTATCATTGATTCCTTCTAATTTTAAATCATAGACATATTTATTTTCTAAAATATCAATAAAAAATATTTTAATCTTTTCAATATCTTCAATTCTTGAGTCAAACTTCAATAGTAGATTATTTGAGGTTTTCTTATCAATCATAAATCTTTCTTCAGCCTTTAATTTATGATTACCTCCCGATCCATTTTTTTCTATATATTCTATTTTATCAATTAAGGCATGACCTAACCCAATATTTCTAATTTTTATAAGAATAGCAATCGATTCTTCATCTTGAGCATCTTCTTTGTTAATCTTTATATAATTATACTGACAGATATAATTCTTGCCTTGTTTCTTGCCTTGTTTCTTGCCTTGTTTCTTGCCTTGTTTCTTGCCTTGTTTCTTGCCTTGTTTCTTGCCTTGTTCTGAATCTATTTTTAAACAATTAGAGGTATGTTTATGTTTATCTTTACTTCCCATTTGTTCATAATTTAATCCAACATTCAATATTGGTCTAACTGAGTCACGTTTTTCTTCCCTATATTTTGTATTTTCATTCTTTAGAGTATATACAATCAAATAACTCCCAATAATTGACCCATAATAAGCTAACCAATCAAAGTCTATTGTTTTTCTCAAATTAATACCAAAATCTTCAGTTCCAAAGTGCGTTTTTAAAACAATTTTTACAACAGCATACAATATAGGTAAAAAAGACACAAAAAAGAATATTACTATTACTTTATCTTTAACAATCCAGCTTGAAATTTTCTTTAAAGACTTCATGATTATCCTTTCAAAAAATCATACATTTCTTGCACTGTCCCCAGCGCCATCATTTCTTGATCTTTGACGGTTTGTTTAAGTTTTTGGTATATCTGACTTTCTCCAATCTCCCTCTTTGGCGCTTCTTTATTGACTGTCATGACACCATCTTTGATCGTCACAAAGCCCAGCTCTTCAAATACTTGAATCATCTTGACCAGCAAGATTTGTTGGATATTGAGATAAGCCGCCAGATCCTTCAGCTTGTAGCGAATATCAAACTCTGGAAACTGGTAAATAGTCTTGTACAATTTAGCAAACTGTTCTCTAGTCCCATAACCTGTTAAATAGTAGGCCTTGTCTATGTCGTTTTTGAAATAGACCGCAGAGAAATTTTGTTCCTGAAAAATGGTCTTCAGCAAGGTAATATCTTCTGGAATAGTTTTCACAACAATCGCGTCGCTGGTCGCTAGATCTGGCACCTCTCCAGAGAAATCCAAGACCGGAACCCCTTCTGGCAAGACTGCGTTCTTCCCACGAATGTTAAAGAGTTGAACACCTTCCACACGCGCATCTACCATCATCAACTGCAAAGCAGTTTGCCCATTCCATTGGTTGACAGACAAGGTGACTGCCAATTCTAGGTTTTTTGTTTGGGCAAACTCTGTTGCCCATCTACCTTGTCCAAAGGCCACCACTTCAAAACTCGCCTCACCCTTGGAAATTTTTAGTTTGAGGTGGGCATTGCCTGCTCCCATAGTACGGGCACTCTCGACATGAAAATCCTTGATATAAAAGACAGGTTTCTGATTGTCCATTCCAAAGGGTGCCAAGCGTTCAAAACTTTTAACCGTTTCCAAGCTAAGAGTCTCCAAGTCTAGCTCTTCATCTAGATTTAACTTGTTCTTACCACTAGCATCTGCGCCTTTTTCACGGATATAATCTTCCAAAACCTGAGATAAATCTGTGAGTTTCTCAACTTCCAGCGTCATTCCAGCTGCACCAGCATGGCCTCCAAAGGCTATGAAGAGATCTCGATGGGGATCCAGAGCTTCAAAAATATCGACCGCTTCCACACTACGAGCACTGCCCTTAGCACGACCGTCCTCTATGTTAAGAACGATGACTGTCTGCCCTAGTTCTTCCAGCAAACGACCAGCAACGATACCCAGAACGCCAGGATTCCAGCCTTCCTTAGCCAAAACCTGGACCTTCTTCTCAGGATCCACCATGGTCTTAGCTTCTTCATAGATAGATTGTACAATTTCCTTACGCTCTTCGTTTTTTTGGTGAATCATAAGGGCAATCTCGTGAGCTTCCTCATCATCAAATCCAGTCAACAAATCAATGGCAGGATTGGGATCATCCAATCGCCCCAGGGCATTTAAACGAGGGGCAATCTGAAATCCAACCGTTTCTTCTGTCACTTCATTCGCAACAATCCCAGCCATGTCCAGCATTTCTTGTAATCCAATACGCTGGGTATGTCCCAACATCTCCAGACCATATTGAACCAAAATACGGTTTTCATCCGTCAAACTTACCATATCCGCAATGGTACCGATAGCGACCAAATCAAGCAATTCCACTTGCACTTCTTCTAAAAGGGCGCAAGCCAACTTGAAAGCCACTCCGCATCCGGCCAACTGTTTGAAAGGATAGTCCGCATCCGGATGCTCAGGGTGAACAATCGCATGGGCATCAGGAAGGGTTTCCGGCATAGAATGGTGGTCAGTCACAATGACATCCACTCCCATAGCCTGAGCTAGTTCAATGGCTTCATGACCCGCAACTCCATTATCCACTGTCACAATCAAGGAAATTCCCTCTTGCTCGATAAAATATTTATAGACACTGGCATTGGGACCATAGCCATCGGTAAAACGATTTGGCAAATAAACACGACACTCGGCACCAAGCTGTTCCAAACTTTCCTTCACAATCGAAGCTGAAGTCATGCCATCCGCATCGTAGTCTCCATAGATGAGAATGTTTTCCCCTTCTTCAATGGCCTGACGAATCCGTTCCACTGCCCTGTCCATATCATGGAGCAGATAGGGATCATGTAAGTCCTCTAAAGAAGGTTCTAAAAACTTCTTTAGACTTTCTTCATCCTGAATCCCTCTTTCAAATAATAACCGAGCCACCTCAGGACCCAGTCCAGCCTTCTTGGCTATCTTTGTAAAATCCGCATCTTCAACCTGCGGGGCAAACTGCCATTCATAAGTAGGAGTTATCAAAAAAACATCCACTCTTTCTAAGAATTCTATCGTTTCATTATAACATGATTTAGGCATTTTCTCTATCCAGATTGCTTTTTTATAATATTTTAGTGAATTTTTTTCAGATATGATTTGACAAGAACATTCTTTTGTTGTAGAATCATGTTATAAAATCTAACACAAAGGAGATCTCTCATGGCTTTAGTAGAATTTAAAAACGTCGAAAAATATTACGGAGACTACCACGCACTCCGCGACATCAATCTCCGTTTTGAAAAAGGACAAGTTGTTGTCCTGCTTGGACCTTCCGGTTCTGGGAAGTCCACTCTTATCCGAACGATTAATGGTTTAGAGGCTGTTGACAAAGGAAGTCTCCTAGTCAATGGACATCAAGTAGCAGGTGCCAGTCAGAAAGATCTAGTTCCTCTCCGTAAGGAAGTGGGCATGGTTTTTCAACATTTTAACCTTTATCCACACAAAACAGTGTTAGAAAATGTAACACTTGCACCCATTAAAGTTCTAGGAATTGATAAAAAAGAAGCTGAAAAAACAGCCCAAAAATATCTGGAATTTGTAAATATGTGGGACAAGAAAGATTCCTATCCGGCCATGCTATCTGGTGGACAAAAACAACGGATTGCCATCGCACGCGGACTCGCTATGCATCCCGAACTCCTCCTCTTTGATGAGCCAACATCTGCTCTTGATCCTGAGACTATCGGAGATGTTCTAGCAGTTATGCAAAAACTGGCACATGACGGAATGAACATGATCATCGTTACCCACGAAATGGGCTTTGCCCGTGAAGTTGCTGACCGTATCATCTTTATGGCCGACGGAGAAGTTTTGGTGGATACGACAGATGTCGATGACTTTTTCGACAATCCAAGCGAACCTCGTGCCCAGCAATTCCTCAGCAAAATTATCAACCACGAAAGTGACAAAGTCAAATAAGGAGGCGCCTATGAAAAAGAAATTCTTTTTATCAGCATTATTGATTAGCCTTTTCGGTCTTGCTGCTGCAAAACCAGTCCAAGCCGATACTAGCGTCGCAGACATTCAAAAAAGAGGCGAACTGGTTGTCGGTGTCAAACAAGACGTTCCCAATTTTGGTTACAAAGATCCCAAGACAGGGACTTATTCTGGTATCGAAACCGACTTAGCCAAGATGATTGCAGATGAGCTCAAGGTCAAGATTCGCTACGTTCCTGTTACCGCTCAAACCCGTGGACCTCTTCTTGACAATGAACAGGTCGATTTGGATATCGCAACCTTCACCATCACAGACGAACGCAAAAAACTCTATAACTTTACAAGTCCCTACTACACGGACGCTTCTGGCTTTTTGGTCAATAAATCTGCCAACATCAAAAGCATTGAGGACCTAAACGGTAAAACGATTGGGGTTGCCCAAGGATCCATCACCCAACGCCTGATTACTGAACTGGGCAAAAAGAAAGGTCTAACCTTTAAATTCGTTGAACTTGGTTCCTACCCAGAATTGATTACTTCCCTTCACGCTCACCGTATTGATGCCTTTTCCGTGGATCGCTCTATCCTGTCTGGCTACATTAGTAAACGGACAGAACTACTAGATGATAGTTTCAAGCCATCTGACTACGGTATCGTCACCAAGAAATCAAATACCGAGCTAAACGACTATCTTGATACCTTGGTCACTAAATGGACCAAGGATGGTAGTTTGCAGAAACTCTATGACCGATACAAGCTCAAACCATCTAGCCATACCGCAGATTAAGGAGGACACCCCATGACAGATTTATCATCTTGGACAGCCTATTTTCAGGATTTTGGACAATTTTTTAATGGTTTCCTCTTCACCCTTGCCCTAGCGATTGGATCTTTTATCCTCGCCATGGTTTTGGGCATCTTCTTTGGGGCCATGTCAACCAGCAAACGCCCATTCTTGCGTGTTTTGGCTCGTATCTTTGTCGAATTTTACCAAAATACTCCCCTCTTGGTGCAGTTTGTCATCGTCTTTTATGGTTTGCCTCTTATCAGTGAACACACCATCATGATTCCGATTTATTGGACAGCTGTACTTTGTGTGGGACTCTATCACGGCGCCTATATCGCTGAGGTTATTCGTTCAGGGATTCAGTCTATTCCTAGCGGTCAGATGGAGGCCGCCTTGTCCCAAGGTTTTACCTATATCAGTGCCATGCGCTTGATTATCTTGCCTCAGGCCTTCCGTATCATTCTCCCTCCATTGACCAACCAAATCGTCAACCTCATCAAGAACACCTCTACAGTTGCCATCATCTCTGGAGTAGACTTGATGTTTGTGACCAAATCTTGGTCGGCCCTCAACGGAAACTATATCCCAGCCTTTTTAGGCGCTGCTCTTCTCTACTTTGCTCTATGCTTCCCTGTTGCCCAGTTTGGTCGCAAGATGGAGCAAGCCAACAAAAAAGCCTATTCACTTTAGGAGGTTACTATGGAATCTATTTTAGAAGTTTTGACCCCAGATAACCTAATCTTTATCTTTAAAGGATTTGGCTTGACCCTCTACATTTCTCTGATTGCTATCGTCCTCTCGACCCTTATCGGAACAGTACTAGCCGTCATGAGAAATGGGAAAAATCCTGTCTTACGGATCATCTCCAGCATTTATATCGAGTTTGTACGTAACGTTCCCAACCTCCTCTGGATTTTCACCATCTTTTTGGTGTTTAAGATGAAGTCCACACCAGCTGGTATTACCGCCTTTACCCTTTTTACCTCAGCAGCCTTAGCTGAGATTATCCGAGGCGGTCTCAATGCCGTGGACAAGGGCCAGTATGAAGCAGGAATGTCGCAAGGTTTTACCTCTGCGCAAATCCTCTACTACATCATTCTCCCACAAGCGATCCGCAAAATGCTGCCAGCCATCATTTCTCAGTTTGTAACTGTGATTAAGGATACCAGTCTTCTCTACTCTGTTATCGCTCTACAAGAACTCTTTGGCGCCAGCCAAATTCTCATGGGCCGTTATTTCGAACCAGAGCAGGTCTTCAGTCTTTATATCCTGATTGCCTTGATTTACTTTATCTTTAACTTTACTATTTCTAGCTTGTCTCATAAGCTAGCAAAACGTTGGCAACAAGCTGCGGAATAAAAACGAAATGTGAACTCAAAACAAGGGTTCACATTTTTTGCTATAAATGAAAAAGAGCAGCTCAATGCTATGCAAACGTTTTACTTTTTTGGTAAAATGACTTTAAAACCATAACGTAAGGAGAAAAAAATGATCCAAGAACTTTGCAAAGAATTCTCTCAACTTGAACAAGTAGAAGCTATTGCTCTTGGTGGTTCTCGTGCAGGACAAGTCTACGATCAAAATTCTGACTATGACGTTTATGTCTATCTAAACTCTTCTATTGATGAGGCGATTCGACGAGATATCTTGAGTAAGTATTGTTCTTATATGGAAATTGGAAACCAGTTTTGGGAGTTAGAGGATGACTGTGTACTAAACAACGGTATCCAAATCGAGTTGATTTATCGTTCGCTGGAGTCGTTTGAACAAGAATTGAACACAACTGTTTTTCAACACAAAGCTCAAAATGCTTATACAACTTGCATGTGGCACAATCTACTCCACAGCAAGATTCTATACGACCCGAATGGACACTATGCTTCTCTCCAAAAGACTTACCAGATTCCCTATCCACAGGAACTCAAAAAGCATATCATCGAAAGGCAACTCCTTTTGCTAGAACAAGCCATGCCTGCCTTCTCTCACCAAATAGAAAAAGCTATCAAACGCCAAGATTTTCTCAGTATGAATCATCGTACAAGTGAATTTTTTGCTTCCTACTTTGACTTGTTATTTGCGCTCAATGAGCAAACCCATCCTGGTGAAAAACGAATGTTGGAGTACGCAAAGACCAATTGTACTCTCCTCCGTAAGCAATTTGAAGAAACTATTCGCAAGTATTTCCAACTACTCTATCAACCACAACAAGGAGAACAAGCGATCGTAACCTTGCAAACTATCCTGAAGGAACTAAAAGCCATTTTGCCATAGACCAAAAAGAAAATGTGAACCTCTCTGTTGTTGTTCACATTTTTATTTGTCGTTGACTGTAAAATTCTAGTCTACTCATATTCAGTTGCCTATTTTTGACTCTCTCTGAAAATCTGTAACTAGGTTAGAAATTGTTCAATTGATTGACGAGCAATCATGAAACCGTTCCAAAAACCGCACTCACAATCACTTACCCTGCTCTTTCATTACTAGTGACAATTTTTCCCTTAGGGTTACTACAAGATTTTTTAGAGATTCTAACAAGAATTACAATATGAATTTTACATATTACCATAGAACACCTCTATAGGAGAAAATCAGAGCTAAAATTAATAAAATATAGAAGGCGAGAAAAAGCCATCTCATCTTCACACATAGAGCAATATATTCTCTAATAAAGGCCGATGGGATATAGTAGGCGGCTGTACGGCAACCAAGACCATCTCCCTTCATCCCAATACGGCGAGCATAGGTACTGGTACGAAAAACATGGTAATCATTGGTCACAAAGAGAAAACGTGGACTGGCCACCAGCTTCTCTCCCATTTCTTTTGAGAAGAGAAGATTCTCATAGGTCGTCGTTGAGTCTTCCTCTAGGAGAATCGCTTCTCTCGGAACATCCGTCTCTTCCAGCAAATAATTACAAATTGCCTGACCCTCGGAAATCTTCTCATCCCCACCTTGACCACCACTTGCGATGATTTTAACATTGGGATTGAGAGACTGGCGATAGGCTTCTACTGCCTTGTCAATGCGACTCTTCAGTAAGGGAGTGACTTTTTCTCCATTCAACAAGCCTGCTCCGTGAATGATAATAAAATCATAATGTTTTTTCTTAGGAATGAAAAGATACAGAATGGAATAAAGCAGAAATCCTGCAAAGGCAAAACCAAAAATCAAATACGAATAAATCAAAAAGAAAAAGATAATATTCACTAGATGATTGGTGTAAAACAAGCCCTTGGTATCGCTCACTCGAATCGCCATGATTACAAAAAAGAATAGAATCACACACCCTAGCCCCAGAGACAAATAATTTGCCTTGGATTTTCCTTCTTTTCTCAACAATACAAATCCGTTATAAATCAGAAAAAAGCCACTTAGAAAAACTAAAAAAGGCAGCAGGAGAAAAATCCCTGCAAAGAAAATCATGTGCACTTCTTCCTGCCCAGCTTCATAAAAAAGATTGGCAATAGACAGGTAAGAAAAGAGCAGAGATAAAAGCAAGAGAGCTGGATTCCAGAGACTGCGATTGTCCCTTAAAAACGAAACGAGAAAAAGTAGGACAAAAAATCCTGTGATAAAGTACATAGTCTCCTCCTTTGATGACTACATTGTACCATAATTATAGCAATAGAAAAAGAGAACCTTAGTCCTCTTACTTAGACAGTTTATTCTGAGCATCTGCTACAACCTGAGCCAGACTTGTCTGACGCAGTTGGTTCTCCATAGCTGCTTGAACATCGAACAGTTTTTGGTCCAAAACTGCATGGATATTCGCACCAATTGGGCAATTAGGATTTGGATTGTCATGGAAACTAAAGAGCTTACCGGATTTTCCTAAACACTCCACAGCTTGGTAGACATCCAACAAACTGATATCCTGAAGGTCTTTTATTATCTCAGTTCCTCCCGTACCACGAGCAACTGAAATCAATCCTGCTTTTTTGAGTTGCGATAAAGTCTTACGGATAATGACTGGATTAACTCCGACACTAGCCGCAAGAAAATCGCTGGTTACTTTACTTTCTGTATCCTGCATTGCAATAATAATCATCATATGAGTCGCAATTGTAAATCGGCTTGAAATTTGCATCTTCTTCTCCTTTCATTGATATTTTATTCATCTTTTCCCGTATAAACATTATACCGTTTTTGGTTTTCCTGTCAAATATTATCGACTGATTACCTTTTCCATGCAAAAAGTCCTGTATCCCTCTTGGCAACCAGAGCGGTAGAGGGCATACAAAGACTTATTTTTTATGCAATTTTACGGACAATCCCTTTTGTTTTATGACTTGACCAAACCGAG
Source organism: Streptococcus sp. GMD3S (assembly GCF_000298695.2). Taxonomy (GTDB): domain Bacteria; phylum Bacillota; class Bacilli; order Lactobacillales; family Streptococcaceae; genus Streptococcus. Next base: position 15,122 of record NZ_AJRC02000008.1, read on the forward strand.
CTGATAGACGCCCCAGCACCAACTAAGGTAAACACAGCTAACATAGCTAGATTATAAAAATAGTTATCTGGGAAATCACCGCTAAAGATTAATTGATTCACCACTCGGAAAGCAAAGGCAAACTCAACCCCTAGTTTGGAAACGACTTCCATCGCCAAATCAATTTGATTCACTAGAAAGACAGTAATCACCATCCAAATAGAGGAAATTACAATCCCCTTTCGAGATATCTTTCTTCCAAGGATTTCATATCCTTTAATGGTACAAATCCCCAGAACAATCCCCGCTACCATAGCTACATAACCTAGACGAGCGATAAATAGAGCAACTGCTCCACCAATCAAGGCTCCAAGCAAGGCACCGACTGCTCCAAGAAGAACATTTTCCTTCTGGTTTTGATAAGAATCCACCTCAATCTGAAGATTGCTCTTCAGCAATTGATAGCTTTCCTCATTGATAAGGAAAATTGAATCACCTAATTGATAGAGACCAACAGGACCCTCCTGACCACTGTAGGCACAGACTTGGACGAAATGATGGGTTTCAAGGAAGGCAACGAGATCTGTTATGAGCGTCTGTAACTTCTCAATTGTTTTTGATTTGCGCATGGCACCTTTTACAACAAAAGAAACAAGGTACTGGTTGATAGACAAGGTCGACAAGTTTGGAAGAGATTCACTCTTAAACTCATCCCAAACCAATTCATTTTCTTCTGAATCCGCAGGATTGCCATTCAAACTCACACTGACACAAAGTCGAAACTGATTTTTCACGTCAGTTTCTTGCAGGAAAAGTAAATAGCCTGACTGCGTGCCATAAATACTACGCGAATCTTCGTCAAATTGCAAGCCTAACTTCGAGGCAATGGCGTGTAACTCTTCTGGTTTCATTATCTGTCTCCTCTTATTTTGAATATCAATTAGTATGAGATTCAAATTATTTACATTCCGTTATTTTAACATAAATTTGAGAAGCCGTCAATTCGTATCCAGTTCGACTTATCGCGAAACAGCAGTCACTGGACTATCTGATTTCTAGCTAGAAGTCCTCTTAAAACCAATCTTTCTTGTCTCTTTCCATCCAGAGTTCAACATCCTGATCATAACCTTCTTGTTCACTGATTTGACCTAACAGTTCGTGATTATGAGTATGGTGAATCCCATTTACCAAACTTTCATAGTAGACTTGAAAATAGGGGAGCTTCAAATCCTTAGCCAACTGTAATTCAGCTTCCACATCATAATCCACTCGACGAAAATCAACATCAGACAAACCTGCTTCATCAAACTCTAAGATCATATACTGGGCCCGCAGGTCCTTACGCAACTTCGCATCTAGAAAGAAAGGTTGTCCAATGGAACCTGGATTAAGAATCAACTGTCCATCACTTCCGTAACGAAGCAACTGTTGGTGGATATGGCCATATACTGCGATAGAGGCGTGTGGATTCGTCACCAATCTATCAAAATCTTCTTGCTTTCCCGTATGAATCAACTCTCTACCCCAGTTTTTATCAGGGAGATGGTGAGTGATTCCTACCATCAAATCACCAAACTGACGATGAACTTGCATGGGTTGATTATTGAGGTCTTCGATTTCTTCAGGGCTGACCTCCTCTAAGATGTACTGACTTTGACGCAGGAGATAACGATGACTCGCTATTGTAGGATCTAACTTGCGATGCAGGCCTCGCCAGAGACTATTCTCCCAATTTCCCAGCACTCTTACTGTAATAGGCAAGCTAGCTAATAGGTCCAAGATCCTTCTACGTCCTGTCCCTGGCATCAGAATATCCCCTAAAAGCCAGTATTGGTCTACCTCTGCCGCTTTAGCATCAGCCAATACAGCTTCCAAAGCTGTCATATTTCCATGTATGTCTGAAAGAACTGCTATTTTCGTCATTCTTTCTCCTCATTTCCTCTTACTTCTTTTGTTAGTATTATAGCAGAAAACACTCAAAAAGAGCACTATCACTACTCACTGGATTGACTTGTAAAGGCTTCCAAGATGTGCTATAATATAGGTAGAGAGTTCCCATTCATTTAGGATTATGTGGTATTCAACCTCTCTCAATTTTTCCAGATTGGAGGACTATTGCCATGCGGAATTATCTTAAGTATATTCCATACTACCTTGTCATTTTCTTCTTTTACTGGCCCCTCTATGAGCTCCTCTCTCTATTCATCTCTGACCCATATACACTGAAGGGACTATACATTTACAACATCGTCCTCTTTTCACCTCTGGTAACCTTTATCGTATCGCTACTTTATAGCTATCGATTTCATTTCTCACTTTGGTGGCTACTCGGTATTGGTTTGCTCTATTGCTTTACCATCATCACCTTTGGTGAGTTCATCCTGCTTTACTTCCTAGCCTATGAACTCTTTGCCCTACTTGGGTTGGTTTCTGGTGTGAGTATCAAGCATCTCTTCCAGAGAGCGAAAAACAAAAAAATTATACAAAAACCTTGAAAATTCTCGCAATCATGCTATAATAATGCATAGAGACAAGTCACTTAGTCCCTTTCTACTAGAGAGTGCGTGGTTGCTGGAAACGCATAGAAAGCCTAAACTGATACTACTCTACTGACTTTTATGCAAACATAAAACGGTGGCTACGTTAAAGCCAATCAGAGGTGTCCCTCTTTTTTGAGGAACATAAATGAAGGTGGAACCACGTTGCGACGTCCTTTTAGGATGTCGTTTTTTGTTTGGAGAGTATTAACGACAAAGTTAAGATGAAATTTAGCCAAGAGCTGAAATGAGGTGATAGATTTGAAGAAAATATTATCTTGGATGATCACTTGTACCTTCCTTTTACTCTATGTCTGGCTAATGAATACGCTCAGTCTATGGGGGACGGAAAATATTGTCGTCTTTTCATTTTTTCTACTCATTCCTCTCTTACCATTCCTTGCCCCCTTTCTTGGTATCTTAATGTTTTTCAACAACAAGAAACTCATTACAACAGGATATCTTTTCAGTTTGACAGCTGGTATCTATTTGGTCAATGCGATAAAAAGCTATCCGATAAGGATATACATGAGAGGCGAGATGACTCAGGAGGAATATCTGTCTCTCATCCTTTCCTTGGTATGCTATCTATGTATTTCTACGCTTTTCTTTATTTTCAGACTGAAAAAGTTAAAATGAAATTGATTTAGCAAATCAATTGTGATCATTCTTTATTGATATCTAGCTTCCCACTTCTTCAAACCTCAGTTATAAAAATACGATAAATATTTAAGGAGAAAACCATGATTAAGATTACTTTCCCAGATGGCGCTGTTCGTGAATTCGAATCTGGCGTTACTACTTTTGAAATTGCCCAATCTATCAGCAATTCCCTAGCTAAAAAAGCCTTGGCTGGTAAATTCAACGGCAAACTCATCGACACGACTCGTGCTATCACTGAAGATGGAAGCATCGAAATCGTGACACCTGATCACGAAGATGCCCTTCCGATCTTGCGTCACTCAGCTGCTCACTTGTTTGCCCAAGCAGCTCGTCGCCTTTTCCCAGACATTCACTTGGGAGTCGGTCCTGCTATCGAAGATGGCTTCTACTACGATACCGACAATACTGCTGGTCAAATCTCTAACGAAGACCTGCCTCGTATCGAAGAAGAAATGCAAAAAATCGTCAAAGAAAACTTCCCATCTATCCGTGAGGAAGTATCGAAAGACGAAGCACGTGAAATCTTCAAAAACGACCCTTACAAGTTGGAATTGATTGAAGAACACTCAGAAGACGAAGGCGGTTTGACTATCTACCGTCAGGGGGAATACGTGGACCTTTGCCGTGGACCTCACGTCCCATCAACAGGCCGTATCCAAATCTTCCACCTTCTCCATGTAGCAGGTGCTTACTGGCGTGGAAATAGCGACAACGCGATGATGCAACGTATCTACGGTACAGCTTGGTTTGACAAGAAAGACTTGAAGAACTACCTTCAAATGCGTGAAGAAGCCAAAGAACGTGACCACCGTAAACTTGGTAAAGAGCTTGACCTCTTCATGATTTCACAAGAAGTTGGTCAAGGTTTGCCATTCTGGTTGCCAAACGGTGCGACTATCCGTCGTGAATTGGAACGCTACATCGTCGACAAAGAGTTGGCTTCTGGCTACCAACACGTTTACACTCCACCACTTGCTTCTGTTGAGCTTTACAAGACTTCTGGTCACTGGGATCATTACCAAGAGGACATGTTCCCAACCATGGACATGGGTGACGGGGAAGAATTTGTCCTTCGTCCAATGAACTGCCCACACCACATCCAAGTCTTCAAACACCATGTTCACTCTTACCGTGAATTGCCAATCCGTATCGCTGAAATCGGTATGATGCACCGCTACGAGAAATCTGGTGCCCTCACAGGTCTTCAACGTGTGCGTGAGATGTCACTCAACGACGGTCACCTCTTTGTTACTCCAGAACAAATCCAAGAAGAATTCCAACGTGCCCTTCAGTTGATTATCGATGTTTATGAAGACTTCAACTTGACTGAATACCGCTTCCGTCTCTCTCTTCGTGACCCTCAAGATACTCACAAGTACTTTGACAACGATGAGATGTGGGAAAATGCCCAAACCATGCTTCGTGCAGCACTTGATGAAATGGGTGTTGACTACTTTGAAGCTGAAGGTGAAGCAGCCTTCTACGGACCAAAATTGGATATCCAAGTTAAGACAGCTCTCGGAAAAGAAGAAACCCTTTCGACTATCCAGCTTGACTTCTTGCTTCCAGAACGCTTCGACCTCAAATACATCGGGGCTGACGGTGAAGAACACCGTCCAGTTATGATTCACCGTGGGGTTATTTCAACCATGGAACGCTTCACAGCTATCTTGATTGAGAACTACAAAGGTGCCTTCCCAACATGGCTTGCACCACACCAAGTAACTCTCATCCCAGTTTCTAACGAAAAACACGTAGACTACGCATGGGAAGTGGCTAAGAAACTCCGTGACCGCGGTGTCCGTGCAGATGTAGATGAGCGCAACGAAAAAATGCAGTTCAAGATCCGTGCTTCTCAAACTAGCAAGATTCCTTACCAATTGATTGTTGGGGATAAGGAAATGGAAGACGGAACAGTCAATGTTCGTCGCTATGGACAAAAGGAAACACAAACTGTCTCAGTTGATGACTTTGTCCAAGCTATCCTTGCTGATATCGCCAACAAATCACGTGTGGAAAAATAAAACGATCACTGTCTGAGAAACATTTTTCAGTAAGAAAAAGCAACAACTGAAATAGTTATTGCTTTTTTATATTTTATTTAACCTGAGCTAGTCGTGATTGGTCAAACCACCACAAATGGTATCCTCATCAACAATCCTTTCTATCCACTAACTGTTGGATATAGGATATCCTCCCAAGATTTGCTTCCTCGAGTTAGAAAAGTTCAATATCCTCAATCCTTGTCTGCTTCATTTTCTTTTACGAGATCTTTTTGTGAATCTTTTTCAGAGAGTTTTTGATCGATATACTTGTTAATGTTTTCATAAAATTCCTTGGTCATCTCACTATCTAATTTTGTCGAATTATGGACTTGATTGACTTTTAATTGAACAGATTGAATACCGTAAGAGGCTTGTTTTTGATGGAGCGTTTCTAATTCTTCTTCTGAAATCGGATCTCCAACAACTGTCAAGACCAATTCATTGTCCCTAGACTTGTAGACTTGATTAATGACCGTATGATTAGAGAACTCTTTTCCTACAAACTGTTTGATCCCTTCTTTTCGCGCTTGATCTATCGTCAGAGTGACTGCTGAATAACTGGCTGGAAGAACCAATAATACAATCAAGGATGTCAAGCCAATTTTCATTTTAATGTTTAGCTCTTTAAATGAACTTAAGGGAGATTTCCTCATCAAAATTCTTGTTCCAACAATATTTGTTAACATGATGAAGACACAGTTGATCAAGAAAAGATAGAGAGCCCCGAATAAAAATCGTACATTTCCATTAGCTAAACCATAACCTGCAGTACAGATAGGTGGCATCAGAGCTGTTGCAATAGCTACTCCTGGCACGATATTGTTTGCTTCTTTTTTCCTTGAACCAATTACGCCTGCTATCCCACCAGCAATAGCAATGAGAACATCCCAAATGGTTGGAGAGGTTCGTGCAATCAATTCGCTACTTGCATAAGATAAGGGAGAAATCCAGAAATACAGAGTCGAAACAAGCAAGCTGACCAATACTTGAGTAAATAAAACCTCTAAAGATTGCTTGATTAAACGCGTATCAAAAATAGCTAAACCGAATCCTAGTCCAACAATCGATGTCATAAGAGGGGAAATCAACATGGCTCCAATAATGACAGCTGTTGAATTCATATTTAGACCTATAGAGGCAATAAAAATCGCACACATCAAAATCACTATATCTCTTAATCGAACATGAAGATCATCATATAATTTCTCACGGTATTCACGTGTTGAATAATTTCCGGTCATTGGTTACTCCTTTTATTTCATATAATCTTGTTTCTGCTTGGATGATGGCAGAGAGACTTCTTTTCAATCTTACATATTTTTAATTCTCACCTGTTATTTTTTTGAAAATTATCTTTTAAGCATCCGTCAGTCTATCCTTAACATTATATCAAAAATTTTACAGTCTTTCTCTGAAGAAATATATCAATTGAACAGATAGAGAAGGAAGAAACTTTTGTTTCCTTATACGAAAAAGAAAAAAAATGGTATCTCCTCTGAAAGAAGATGCCGTTTTAATCTTTAAACAAGATTGGTGTGTTCGACAATCCATTGCTTCATTTTTATTTTCAATCAGAAGCCATAGATCCCAAACGTGATGATGGTTAGAAGAAACCCCTTGATCCAGTTGCCGAACAGTTGTGCTCCAGTCCCGTCAAAGTATAGACGTTGCTCATCCACTACCGTGTGTTTGGTTTTCAATTTTGCATCATGCAAACCGCCCAAGATGTTGCGATCCCCAAGGTAAGCCTGAAAATTATGGCTACTAAGATAGAGTATCCAATATAATCTAGGATTCCTCCGTCAAAATAACTTTCTTTCATTTTTGCCTCTTTTATTTTTTGACTATATTCTAGTCGTTTCCTAGTGTAACATTTTTTACATCTGGACAATCTTACGGTAACTTCTAGACATTATCATGAAAATAGAGATATAGACTAGAACAAAAATTCCACAGATGGATAAGGTCATCATCAACTATGCTCACTCAATCATCAGATTCCTATTGGAAAACTTGATGCGTACTGTTGTTCCTTTTCCAACCTCAGACTCGATGCGAATCTGGTGGCCCAGTTCTTCAGAAATTTTCTTAGATAAGTAAAGACCAAGGCCAGATGACTGCTGAGTCAAACGACCATTGTAGCCTGAAAACCCACGTTCAAAGACTCGGAGAACATCACTGTTTTTAATCCCGATTCCCGTATCCTTGATACAGAGCTCCTGACCTTCCATATAGATCTCTAACCCACCTTCCTTGGTGTACTTGAGACTGTTTGAGAGGATTTGTTCAATGACGATCAACAGCCACTTCTTATCGGTCACGATGATTTTGTCAAGGTCATGGAGATTGAGCGTCAGTCCTTTTTGGATAAAGAAAAGGGCATACTTGCGAACCACTTCCTTCACCAAATCCTCCACTTGAACCTTTTCAAATACCAAGTCATCGTGGAAACTTTCCAAACGAAGGTACTGCAACACTAGATTGGTATAGGAGTCAATCTTAAAGATTTCCTGTTCCAGTTGCTGCTTGACCTCACGATCAGAGACTTCTGCTACTAAAAGTCGACTCGCTGCAATGGGTGTCTTGATCTGGTGAACCCATAAGGTGTAGTAATCAAGCAAATCCGTCAGCTTGCTCTGCGCTTCCGACTTCTTTTGATACAATTCAGACTCACGCTCTTCGAGTTTTTCTGCTAGCGCACATTCCAGAGGAGACTTTGGGTCTCTCTCAGCATAGAGTACTTCCTGTCTGTAAACCTGAGCCTCTGCAAACATATCCCAAGCCAAAAATAGGAAGGTCAAAAAACTACTGAGCAGAAAGAAATAAAGAAAATAAGTTCCTAGACTAGCAAACAGAAACTGAAAGAGTAGGACAAGAAAACCCAACGAAATAATATAGACAAAGATGCGACTACGTGAACGCAGATAGGCTAGAAAAAATGGTTTCCAATCAAGCATGTTTCAGTCCGTATCCTATCCCTTTCTTAGTTTCGATAAACCCTGCTAAACCTTGCTCCTCCAACTTTTTACGCAAGCGAGCAACGTTGACAGACAAGGTATTGTCATCGATGAAAAAGTCGCTATTCCAGAGTTCCCGCATCAGGTCATCACGCGCCACGATATTGCCAGCATGTTCAAACAAGACCCGCAAAATTTGAAATTCATTCTTGGTCAAACTCAATACTTCCCCCTGATAGTGCAGGTCCATAGACTTGGTATTGAGAATCACACCTGCATACTCTAGCAAACTTTCATCCCGCCCAAACTCATAGGAACGGCGCAACAAGCCCTGAACCTTGGCAAGGAGGACCTGCTGGTCAAAAGGCTTAGTTACAAAGTCATCCGCTCCCATATTAATCGCCATGACAATATCCATAGCCTGATCTCTCGAAGACAGAAACATGATGGGTACCTTAGAAATCTTGCGAATCTCCTGACACCAGTGGTAACCATTAAAAAGAGGCAGGCCAATATCCATGAGGACCAAATGAGGCTCCGACTGGACAAATAAACTCAGCACTTCCATAAAGTTTTCTACCAAAACGACCTCAAAGCCCCACTCAGAGAGCAGTTTTCCCACTTGTTGCCGAATGACTTGGTCATCTTCTACTAGTAAAATCTTGTGCATGCGCTCCTCCTTTACTCTTGTTCAAAATATCAAAAGCCTTAATAAAAAATCTATGAATTAGTAACTCAACTATTTGGCTATTTATCTTTCAAATCCAGATTCGGAAACAAAAGCTAAATAGAGAATCATCCCATTGATATCATACCTTATTTTTAACTATAGTTCCAGCCTTATCCTATATTTTCCTTTCTGTGCTCATTTAGTTAGCGTTTCTTTAACTTATTTAATAGATCTAGCCTTCTTATTGACAAGCTAGACATGATTTGTTAGAATATGAATGAACGAACAAATTTATTCATTCATAAAGCAAAGGAGGTTAAATCATATTGGACAAAAAACAAGCTCTAAAAACAGCAGCTTATGACGTTTTTTCGAAAAAAGGTTACAAGGCAACAGGAATTTCAGAAATTGCTAGGCAAGCTGGTGTTGCAGTTGGTTCTTTTTATAACTATTACGAGAGTAAAGAAGCCATTTTTCTAGACATCTATATAGATGAAAACAACCGTGTTCGTCAAGCTATGATCGAAGAATTGGATTGGGAAATTGATATGATTGACCTCATTGGTCAACTATTTGCTCAGTCCAGAACTCTCGTTTCTTCCAATAAAATCCTTTCAGAATGGTACAATCCTGCCATAGCCGATGAGTTGCATAGCTACTATTCCTCAGAAGAAGGCAAAGTCGCAAATCCTTTTCATCAGTTTCTAGTTAAAACTTTTACAAATCGTATGCAGGATGAAGGGTACTCGCCAGAAAAGATTCAAGAGATTTTACAGGTTTATAATCTGTTTTACTATATGGATATGCACATCACGGAAAAAGATTTTCCAGATATTGGCAAAACTGTTGAAATACTTGCAACCAACTTCATTAAAGGAGTTCTAAAATAAAGAATGGATTTCTTTATTTTTTGAAAAGATATGAATGAATTATTTTATAGTTCATTCATAAAATTAAGAACAGGAGTCATAAAAAATGAAAAGAGGTAAAAAAATGTTTATTATCATTCTATCAACACTTGGATTACTAGCCCTTATAACTTGGAGTGCCATCGCCTATCTTGGACGAAGCCAGCCATTATCGATAAAATCCATCGAAAACCCTAGCGGAGATCTATATTTAATTCATATTACAAAACCGAGTCATCAAATCTGGAAAGCTGGGGCTTATGCTAAGTTTACACTCCCTGATGCCTCGTCTACTGCTAAAAAATATGAAGCTAAGGGAGAGCAAACCAGTCGATGGCTAACCATTGCCTCCACACCTGATGAAGATGAAATTCTCATTTTGACTCATAATAGTGGTAGCAACTTTAAGAACACCTTGACACATTTACCATCTGGCAGTGAGATTGAGATGAGTTGGCTGGATTCCTCTTTGACTGTTAAAGATACGAATAAGCCACTAGTTTGCTTTGCATCTGATGTCGGCATTTCTTCTCTACGCCCCCTTATCAAAGAATGGGCTGGTAAATGTCCGATTATTCTCAACCATTTTGACAAAGGAGTTACTATTTTCGATAATGAGATGAAGGAACTGGCTCAAAAAACATCGAATTTTACTTATAAAACTAGCGATGAACTTTCTCAAAGTCAAGCATTTTTAAAACATGCTATTGATGAATACGGCAATCAAGCCAGCTATCTCATCACAGGTCAGCCTGATGATGTAAATGAGATGAAGAAGTTTTTAAAGGAAAATGGGATTGATAGCAAAAACATACAAGTAAGCTCGTTTAGAGGTTTGAAATAGGAGCAATCTATCTTCTATGTATTTCAATCAAACCCTACTAGGTCATTCGAACAAGCCTACTAGCTAATTCTATGTAAATGTGGTAGGATAAACATAGAGAAAGGAGCTTTTATGGCTAATATTTTTGACTACTTGAATGATGTAGCATACGATTCCTTTTATGACCTCCCCGTGAACGTGTTAGATGTTCTTGCCTTGACTGAATTAACCTATCTTCCTTTTGATGATGTAGTCGCCCAAGAACCAAAGCCTCTCATAGATCTAGCACCTCAAATCCCTAGAGAAACGACGATGCTGACCAATAAGAACCGCCTCCAGTTGTTGGATCAACTCTCTCAACACAAACGCTTTAAAAATTGCAAGCTATCAAATTTTATCAATGATATTGATCCTGAATTGCAAAAACAGTTTGCAGCCATGACCTATCGTATCAGTCTCGATACCTATTTGCTTGTTTTTCGTGGGACCGATGATAGTATCATCGGTTGGAAAGAAGATTTCCATATGACCTATATGAAAGAAATCCCAGCTCAAAAACACGCCCTCCAGTATTTAGAGAATTTTTTTGCTCAACACCCCAACCAAAAGGTTATTCTAGCAGGACACTCAAAAGGGGGCAATTTAGCTGTCTATGCTGCCAGTCAACTTGATCCAAACTTGCAGAAAAACATTGTCGCTGTCTATACTTTTGATGCCCCTGGGCTTCACAAGGAACTAACCGAAACACCTGGCTATCAAAACATGATGGAAAGAACGAAAGTATTTATCCCACAAGGTTCTATCATCGGGATGATGCTGGAAATTCCGGATAAAAAAATCGTCGTTCGAAGCACCGCCCTAGGTGGCCTTGCTCAGCACGACACCTTTAGTTGGCAGGTTGAAGACAAACACTTTGTCCAACTGGACGAGACCAATAGTGATAGCCAACAAGTCGACACTACTTTCAAGGAATGGGTTGAAACAGTTCCTGACGAAGAACTGCAGCTCTACTTTGACCTCTTTTTTGGAATTATTCTTGATGCAGGCATCTCTTCTATCAACGACCTTTCTTCCTTTAAGGTCATTGAACACATTCACCATCTCTTTGTACAAGCTCAATCCCTCACTCCCGAAGAAAGAGAAACCATGGGGCGCTTAACCCAACTCTTGATTGACACTCGTTACCAAGCTTGGAAAAATCGTTAAGATAAGAAAGTCAATGAACCACCCGATTCGTTGGCTTTTTTAGAAAAAAGGGTCAGAAAAGTTAGACTAAATCACAAACCTTGACTAGAGATTCTTTTTTTGTTAAAATGTAACAAATCTTATTACATCTAATATAAGATAAATCCATGAAAGGACTTCTACTATGAAATCATTAAAAGGTATTTTATTTATCGGACTTAGTATGCTTCTGACTATCCTAGCTTGGCTCAGTTCAGGTGCTAGTCAGTTTCTAATCCCTGGTTTAGCTCTCACTACCCTCTCACTTACTTTTATACTAGCTAGCCGTTTACCCTTGCTTGAGGCTTGGTTCAACGGACTTGAAAAGATGTATCTAGCTCATAAATTCACGGCTTTTCTATCCATTCTCCTACTAACCCTACACAACTTTAGCATGGGCGGTCTCTGGGGTTCGCATTTGGCCGCACAGTTTGGAAATATCGCTATCTATATCTTTATCAGTATCATTCTGGTTGCCTATCTGGGACAGTACATCCAGTATGAAGCTTGGAGATGGATTCATCGATTGGTTTATCTAGCCTATATCTTTGGCCTTTTTCATGTTTTGATGATCATGGGAAATCGCCTCCTCTCCTTTAGTTTCCTAGGTCTTATCTTTGGAATCTATGCTCTTTTAGGCTTGCTTGCAGGTTTTTATATTATTTTCCTTTATCAAAAGGTCGGTTTCACCTATCTTGGAAAAATCGTAGGAATCAAACGCCTCAACCACGATACGACTGAAATTGAAATAGAGCTCAGTCATCCTTTCACCTACGAATATGGACAATTTGCCTTTCTAAAAATTTTCCAAAAAGGTTTTGAGACTGCCCCACACCCTTTCTCCATCTCAGGAGGGCAAGGACGAACTCTTTATTTTACGATAAAAAACTCTGGTGACCACACCAAGAATATCTATGACAATCTTCAAGTTGGTAGCAAGGTTGCAGTTGATCGCGCCTATGGACATATGACTATGGAACATGGTCCAAAGCAGCAAATCTGGATCGCAGGTGGAATTGGAATGACACCTTTCATCTCTTATATCCGGGAGCATCCTATCCTAGACAGGAACGTTCGTTTCTACTATAGTTTCCGTGGAGAGGAAAATGCTGTCTACCTAGATCTACTTCGTGACTACGCCCGTCAAAATGCTAACTTTGACCTGCAGCTAGTCGATAGCAATGAAAAAGGATACCTGACTTTGGATCAAGAAGAAATCCCTGACCAGACTACAGTCTATATGTGTGGACCTCTTCCTATGATGAAGGCCCTTGCCAAGCAAATTAAGAAAAAGAATCCCAAAGCAAAACTCATTTACGAAGGCTTCAAGTTTAAATAAGATTATTGTCCCTCTAACACAAAAGAGGGACTTTCTTTTCACTTTATTTCCCTCTTCTATGCTATACTTAGTTTAGTACATTCTTTGAGATTGGAGCCGGTATGAAAATCCATAAAACTGTGAATCCCGTTGCCTATGAAAACACTTATTACCTGGAAGGGAATCAACACCTGATTGTGGTTGACCCAGGTAGCCATTGGGAAGCTATTCGCAAGACTATCGAAAAAATCAACAAACCAGTCTGTGCGATTCTCCTGACCCACACCCACTACGACCATATTATGAGTCTGGACTTGGTGCGTAAGACTTTTGGAAATCCTCCAGTTTATGTCGCAGAGAGTGAAGCATCTTGGCTTTATACTCCAGTCGATAATCTCTCTGGTCTCCCTCGTCATGATGATATGGCAGATGTCGTCTGTAAACCAGCAGAACACACCTTTGTCTTTCATGAGGAATACCAGCTTGAGGAATTTCATTTTACTGTTCTACCAACCCCAGGCCACTCTATTGGCGGTGTTTCCCTAGTCTTTCCTGACTCCCATCTAGTCTTGACCGGAGATGCCCTATTCCGTGAGACCATTGGACGGACAGACCTTCCTACAGGCAGCACGGAACAACTCCTCCATAGCATTCAGACGCAACTCTTCACTCTTCCTAACTACGATGTCTATCCTGGGCATGGTCCAGCTACGACCATCGCTCACGAAAAGACCTTTAATCCCTTTTTCTAGCAAGCAAAAAACCAAGGATAACATCCTTGGTTTTTGTCTTACCAAATAATCACACGGTCCTCTGGTGAACGCCACATGCCGTCGCCTTCTTTGACATCATAGGTTGTAAAGAAGTCATCGAAGTTAGGTACTTGCACATTGACACGGAGTTTAGCAGGCGCGTGCACATCGACACTGGCCATAAGTTTCATCAACTCAGGACGGCCTTTCATACGCCAGATACGAGCAAAGTTGTGGAAGAATTCTTCAGCAGAGAAGTCTGCTTCTCTCTTGGCAGCTTCAAGGGCTGCGGCGATTCCCCCTAGGTCCGCTACATTTTCTGATACAGTTAGTTTCCCGTTAATCGTTGCGCCGTAAGATTCTTGCCCATCAAACTGGTCGATAACTTTCTGCGTTTTTTCTTTAAAGGCAGCATAGTCACTCTCTGTCCACCAATCCTTGAGGCTACCATTTTCATCAAAGGACGCACCATTTGTGTCAAAGGCATGAGAGATTTCATGGGCAATAACAGCACCAATACCACCGTAGTTGGCAGAGGACGACTGATGCAAATCATAGAATGGAGCCTGTAAAATAGCAGCTGGGAAGACAATCAAGTTCTTCTGAGGATTGTAGTAGGCATTAACCATGTGAGCAGGCATGCCCCACTCCTTGTAGTCAACCGGTTGGTTCCACTTGCTCCAGCTGTGCTTGATTTCCACACGCGCAAAGGCTAGGGCATTCTCAAAGAGACTGGCAGTTTCGTCCACTACCTTGTCCTTGTAGCGTTCTGGCAATTCCTCTGGATAACCGATATAAGGCTTGATGACATTGAGTTTGACAATGGCCTTATCACGCGTTTCAGGTGTGAGCCAGTCGTTCTTAGCCAAGCGTTCCTTATAAACGTCAATCATAGTCGCCACTTTTTTCTCTACGTCTGCCTTAGCTTCTGGGGAGAATTTTTCATGCGCATACCAGAGACCAAGGGCTTGCTTAAAGGGACCTTGGGCCAAGTGATAGGCTGCCTTGACCTTGTCCTGAGCTTCTGGAACACCTGAAAGGGCACGTCCATAGGCACCTGATAGGACACGAATCTCGTCTGTGAGATAGCTGGTTGAAAGATTGACCACAGCCAAAATCAAGGTTGCCTTAAGCAAAGGCCACGCTTCTTCACTATAAAATTGGTCTGCTGCTTGCCAGAAACGTTCCTCATCTACGATAACCTTATCTGGAGTTTGTCCAAGAACTGCTTGGAAGAAATCATCCAAAGGTAGGGCAGGGGCAAATTTCTTGAAATCTTCATAAGCGTATGGATGGTAGAGTTTGGCATATTCTGAACTTTCTTCGTTTGAAAGAACCACTGCTGCGATACGACGGTCCAATTCCAATCTCTTCTCTAGTAAGTCTTCGATTTCCTCATCTGAAAAATCATAGGCTTTGAGAAGATTTGCGCTACTTTCCTTCCAAAGCGTCAAGAGCTCCTCACGTTGAGGATGGTCTTCAGCATAGTAGGTTGTATCTGGCAAGATAGTTCCTGGTGCACTTGCCCAGAGAACATTGGTTCTGGCATCCATAAAGTCTGGTGATACTCCAAATGGAAGGAAGTTTGGTTTACCTGCTAGTTCAAACTCTGCCAGTTTGCTGGTAAAATCTGCAAAGCTCTCCAAATCTTGGTATTCCTTGAGCAGAGGAAGGACAGGCTTGATTCCATCTGCATCCCTCTTATCAAAATCACGTACCATACGATGGTACTTAACAAAATTTGCGAGGATAGCGTCCTCTGGAACATCTTCGCCTTCCAACCACTTGTCCGTAGTTGCCAGCATTAACTCTTCAATTTCCTCATCAAGGTCAATAAAGCCACCTGTTCGAGATTTATCAGCTGGAATAACAGCTGTTTTTTCCCATTCTCCATTGATTGCATCATAAAAATCGTCTTGATAACGTGTCATCTTGTTCTCGCTTTCATTTTTTCACTTATTCTTAGCTTAGCAAAAAACACTTGGGAATGCAATTAAAAATGGTCTCTCTTTTTTCTTCATTTTTTAGTTATTATTTTAAATTTTTTAAAAATTAACTTGACTTAATTTTTTTTTTAATGTATATTAAAAGACAGGAGGAAAATAACTGTATGATACGTATCGAAAACCTCAGTGTCTCCTACAAAGAAACGTTGGCACTAAAGGATATTTCACTAGTGCTCCACGGACCAACTATTACCGGAATTATTGGTCCAAACGGTGCTGGAAAATCAACTTTATTAAAAAGTATGTTGGGAATTATCCCACACGAAGGTCAGGCCTTTCTCGATGACAAAGAAGTCAAGAAATCTTTACATCGAGTTGCCTATGTCGAGCAAAAAATCCATATCGACTACAATTTCCCTATCAAGGTCAAGGAATGTGTCTCACTGGGACTCTATCCATCTATCCCGCTCTTCCACACTTTAAAGGCCAGCCACTGGAAAAAAGTGGCGGATGCACTTGAAATCGTTGGACTCTCAGACTATGCTGATCGCCAAATCAGTCAGCTCTCTGGAGGACAATTCCAACGTGTTTTGATTGCCCGCTGCTTAGTGCAGGAAGCTGACTACATCTTTTTAGATGAGCCTTTTGTCGGGATTGACTCGATCAGTGAAGAGATTATCATGAATACACTGAGAGACCTTAAAAAAGCTGGTAAAACAGTTCTCATCGTCCATCATGACCTCAGCAAAGTCCCTCATTATTTCGACCAAGTTATGCTTCTCAATCGAGAATTGGTTGCTATTGGTTCAACTGAAGAAACCTTTACCGAAGTCAATCTTAAGAAGGCTTACGGTAGCAAACTCTTTTTCAATGGAGGTGACCTATGATAGTAGAATTTATCGATGGATTGCAACATTTCCATTTCCTACAAAATGCCCTGATAACAGCTATAGTCATCGGGGTGGTTGCTGGAGCCGTGGGATGTTTTATCATCTTACGTGGAATGTCTCTCATGGGGGATGCCATCTCTCACGCAGTTTTGCCCGGCGTAGCCCTTTCCTTTATCCTGGGAATTGATTTCTTTATTGGAGCAATCATCTTTGGCTTGATGGCTTCCATCATCATTACCTACATCAAGGGGAACTCTATCATCAAGAGTGACACTGCCATTGGTATTACCTTTTCATCTTTCTTAGCCTTAGGTGTCATCTTGATTAGTGTTGCCAAGAGTTCGACAGACCTCTTCCATATCCTTTTTGGGAATATCCTCGCTGTCCAAGATACGGACATGTGGATCACCATTGGTGTGGGGGCATTGATTCTCTTGATTATCGGGATTTTCTTTAAACAACTATTGATTACATCCTTTGACGAGCTTTTGGCTAAAGCCATGGGAATGCCTGTTAATTTCTATCACTATCTACTCATGGTGCTCTTGACCCTTGTGTCAGTCACTGCCATGCAAAGTGTTGGAACGATTCTTATCGTGGCCATGTTGATCACCCCAGCTGCGACGGCTTACCTTTATGCTAATAGCCTAAAGAGCATGATTTTTCTTTCATCAACCCTAGGGGCAACCGCTTCTGTTTTGGGACTCTTTATCGGCTATAGCTTCAACCTCGCAGCAGGATCCAGCATCGTGCTCACATCTGCCAGCTTCTTCTTAATCAGTTTCTTTATCTCTCCAAAGCAACGATACTTGAAACTAAAAAATAAAAAAATCAATAAATAAGGGGAAACCCTTCTGGAGGAATCTAATGAAAAAATTAGGTACATTGCTCGTTCTTTTTCTTTCTATCATTGGATTAGCTGCCTGTGCTAGTGGGAAAAAAGATACAGCATCTACAAACCAAAAACTAAAGGTTGTAGCGACTAACTCTATCATTGCTGATATTACTAAAAATATCGCTGGTGACAAGATTGATCTTCATAGTATCGTTCCTGTTGGTCAAGACCCACACGAGTACGAACCACTTCCTGAAGACGTAAAGAAAACTTCTGAGGCTGACCTCATTTTCTATAACGGTATCAACCTTGAAACAGGTGGCAATGCTTGGTTTACCAAATTGGTCGAAAATGCCAAGAAAACTGAAAACAAAGACTACTATGCAGTTAGTGACGGCGTAGATATCATCTACCTTGAAGGTCAAAACGAGAAAGGCAAAGAAGACCCACACGCTTGGCTCAACCTTGAAAATGGGATAATTTATGCTAAAAATATCGCTAAACAGTTGATTGCAAAAGACCCTAGCAACAAGGAATTCTACGAAAAAAATCTCAAAGACTATACTGAAAAGCTAGACAAACTGGACAAGGAAGCCAAAGAGAAATTTAACAATATCCCTGCTGAAAAGAAACTCATCGTAACCAGCGAAGGATGCTTCAAATACTTCTCTAAAGCCTACGGTGTCCCAAGCGCCTACATCTGGGAAATCAACACAGAAGAAGAAGGAACACCTGAACAAATCAAAACTTTGGTTGAAAAGCTTCGCCAAACAAAAGTTCCATCCCTCTTTGTTGAATCAAGTGTCGATGACCGTCCAATGAAGACTGTTTCACAAGACACAAATATTCCAATTTACGCACAAATCTTCACTGACTCAATCGCTGAAGAAGGTAAAGAAGGTGACAGCTACTACAGCATGATGAAATACAACCTTGACAAGATTGCTGAAGGTTTGTCTAAGTAATCCATTAAAAACGTCGTTCTCACATGAACAGGCGTTTTTTATCGCTTAATTTCCAGTCAAATCATTGGAAAAATCTGACAATTCTCGGTAAAATAAAAGAAAAAAGAATGGAGTAGTTTCATGACCACTTTTCTCGGAAATCCTGTAACCTTTACAGGTAAACAACTGCAAGTCGGAGACAAGGCACTTGACTTTTCTCTTACGACAACCGATCTCTCTAAAAAAACGCTAGCTGACTTTGATGGAAAGAAAAAAGTCTTGAGTGTTGTCCCTTCTATCGATACTGGTATCTGCTCAACGCAAACACGTCGATTCAACCAAGAACTAGCTAACCTTGACAACACTGTCGTTCTTACTGTTTCTATGGACCTACCATTTGCCCAAGGACGCTGGTGTGGGGCTGAAGGCCTTGACAATGCCATCATGCTTTCAGACTATTTTGACCATTCTTTCGGGCGCGATTATGCCCTCTTGATCAACGAATGGCATCTCCTTGCACGTGCTGTCTTTGTTCTCGATACTGACAATGTCATCCGTTATGTAGAATACGTTGACAATATCAACACGGAGCCAGACTTTGAAGCTGCTATTGCTGCAGTTAAAGAACTAGACTAAAATCACAAGCATTATGACAGAAAGCTAGAGAAATCTAGCTTTTTTTGGTATACTAGATGGAGAGAATGAACAAGAGGAAACGAATGACTCCAAATAAAGAAGATTATTTAAAATGTATTTATGAAATCGGTACGGACATGCAAAAAATCACCAACAAAGAGATTGCTGCCCGTATGCAGGTCTCTCCGCCTGCTGTAACAGAGATGATCAAACGCATGAAAAGTGAAAATCTCATCCTCAAGGATAAGGAGAACGGCTATCTATTGACAGATATTGGCCTCAAACTGGTCTCTGAGCTCTATCGTAAACACCGTTTGATTGAAGTCTTTCTAGTTCACCATCTAGACTATACTAGCGATCAGATCCATGAGGAAGCTGAGGTCCTAGAGCACACTGTATCTGACCTCTTCGTAGAGAGACTGGATAAACTACTGGGCTTCCCTAAAACCTGCCCCCACGGAGGAACCATCCCAGCTAAGGGAGAGCTCTTGGTCGAAATCAACAACCTGCCTTTAGTAGATACCAAAGAAGCCGGTACCTATCTCGTGACTCGGGTTCATGATAGCTTTGACCTGCTCAAATACTTAGATAAGCATGAGATTCATATCGGTGACCAAGTCAAAGTCAAACAGTTTGATAATTTTTCCAATACCTTTACACTGGTCAACAAAGGTGAAGACCTCCAAGTTAGCATCGATATCGCAAAACAACTCTATGTCGAAAAAATCAACTAAGCCCTTATTCCTGAAAGAAGTTCCTTTCAGGGATTTTTTATTATTTTAGTTGTAAGTTCCATTCGTTTGATGTAGAATGAAGCTAGATAAAAGAGGGAGGTCTTCCTATGAAAAAGCTCTTTAGAATCCATTTTGCAGCCATTGTAGTCAGCGATTTGCTACTGTTGGTAACTTTCAGACCCCGATACGAACTTTCTTTGGAGAGAGGCCTGATTTTTTGCTTCATTTTCATCCTTGCTCAAGGACTACTGCTATTTCGCTTGGTCAATCGACTCAAAAAACAGTTCTCTGAGATTTATCCTCAGATGAACAAAAAAATTCGCTTCTACTATTTAGGAGTGCTCATCAGCGATTTTCTATTATTTGTCTTTTTAGCCATCACTGACCCTCAATATTTCTACTCTCTTACTCCAGTCTTTACTTCCTGTCATTCTACTTTATATTATATGACGGCTAGCCACCTAAGAGAAAACTATCCCGACTTTTACAACAAACACATCGCCTTCTGGGAGTGTCTATAAACAAAAACCAAGCCAACTGGGCTTGGTTTTCTTATCTATTTTTAGTATCAAGAATGATGGTAACTGGCCCATCATTTACCAGCTCCACCTGCATATCCGCTCCAAAGATGCCTGTCTGAACAGGTACTTCCTGAGCTAGCTTTTGATTGAAAAACTCATAGAAGGCAGTTGCTATATCCGGCTTGGCTGCACCTGTAAAGGCGGGACGATTGCCTTTCTTGGTATCCGCAAAGAGGGTAAACTGGGAAATAGAAAGGATTTCCCCTTCAATATCCTTGACAGATAGGTTCATTTTCCCTTCCGCATCAGAAAAAATCCGCATGTTGACGAGCTTTCTCACAGCATAGTCCAAATCTTCCTCTTGGGCCTCTGGACCAACACCGACCAGCAATAAGAGTCCCTGATTGATCTTTCCATGAACCTGACCTTCGATACTGACTTGAGCTTTTTTAACCCGTTGGATAATGATTTTCATAATAGCCTTTCTAGTAAGAGCTAGGACAATTAGCCATTAGTCCGTTTGACGGAGTAAACCTCTGGCACACTCTTAATCTTATCCACGACTGTGGTCAGTGTAGAGAGGTTGGAAATACCAAAGGAGACATGGATATTAGCAAATTTCATATCCTTAGTTGGCTGAGCATTAACGGTTGAGATATTCTTGGTCGTGTTTGAGAGAACTTGTAAAACATCATTTAAGAGCCCTGTACGGTTGAGACCATAGATATCGATGTGGGCAGTGTATTCCTTGCTTGAGAATTGATCTTCCCACTCCACATCAAGGAGACGTTGCTCGTAGTTTTCTTGGGCACGGAGATTCATACAGTCCACACGGTGAATAGCTACACCGCGTCCCTTAGTAATGTAGCCGACAATGTCGTCACCCGGCACTGGATTGCAACACTTGGCAATCCGAACTAGGAGACCTGAAGCACCTTCAATGACCACGCCACCCTCATGCTTAACCTTGAGGGTTTCTTTGTTCTCAACCTTAACTTCGCCACCTTTGACAAGCTCTTCTGCTTCTGCCTTGGCCTTAGCGCGTTCTTCCTCACGACGTTCCTTTTCGGTCAATCGGTTAAAGACGGTAATAGCGCCAATTTCTCCAAAACCAATGGCTGCATAGAGAGCTTCCTCTGTCTTGTAGCTGGTCTTTTGAAGGACCTCGTCCATATGACGCTTGTCCATGAATTTATTGGCTACATAGCCGTTTTCTTGGAACTGGGCCATCAACATCTCACGGCCCTTGTTAACGGATAATTCCTTGTCTTGATTTTTAAAGAACTGACGAATCTTGTTGCGCGCCTTGCTGGTCTTGACCATGTTGAGCCAGTCACGACTTGGACCAAAGGAGTTGGGATTGGTGATAATTTCAACCTGATCCCCTGTCTTGAGCTTGGTTGTCAGTGGAACCATACGGCCATTGACCTTGGCACCAGTCGCTTTTTCACCGACTTTGGTATGGATTTCATAGGCAAAGTCAATCGGTCCTGAATCTTTTGGCAGGGAGCGAACCGCACCATCAGGAGTAAAGACGTAAATCTCCTCCGCCAGATAGTTTTCTTTAACAGAGTCCACAAATTCCTTGGCATCATCAGCCTGGTCTTGGAGCTCCATCATCTCCTTGATCCAGTTCATCCCAATAGCAGATTCCTTGCTGTTGACCTGCCCTTTAATGCCTTTCTTATAAGCCCAGTGAGCTGCTACCCCGTACTCAGCCACTTCGTGCATTTCCTTAGTCCGAATCTGGAATTCAATCGGCCCTTTTGGCCCATAAACAGTTGTATGGATAGACTGGTAACCATTGGCCTTACGATTGGCGATATAGTCTTTGAAGCGGCCTGGCATAGGTTTCCAAAGTTCATGCACATAACCCAGCATAGCATAGACATCACTCTGGGTATCTAAGATACAGCGAATGGCAATCAGGTCATAAATTTCCTCAAAGCGTTTCTTCTTATCCTGCATCTTGCGGTAGATCGAATAGATATGCTTAGGACGACCATAGATTTTCCCTTTGAGATTGCGTTCGGTAGCATAGTCCTCCAACTTGGTTACGACTTCGTCGACCAGAGCCTCACGTTCTCTGCGCTTTTCCTTCATCATGTGGGTGATCTTGTAAAACTCAGTTGGATTGAGATAACGGAAAGATAGGTCTTCCAACTCCCACTTGACACTGGAAATCCCTAGACGATGAGCAAGTGGTGCGTAAATTTCCATGGTTTCTCTGGAAATCCGTTCTTGCTTGTCCTTTCGCAGGTGTTTAAGAGTCCGCATATTGTGCAAACGGTCCGATAATTTAACCAAGATAACGCGGATATCCTCTGACATGGCCATAAGCATCTTGCGGTGATTTTCAGCCAATTGTTCCTCGAGTGATTTGTACTCAACCTTACCAAGCTTGGTCACCCCATCAACGATAATCCGAACATCATGACCGAACTCTCTCTCCAGATCATCCAGTGTCGCATCTGTGTCTTCAACCACGTCATGCAAAAAACCACAGGCAACGGTTACGGCATCCAGCTTGAGCTTAGCCAAAATGCCTGCTACCTGAATGGGATGGATAATATAGGGCTCTCCTGATTTCCGAAACTGCCCACTATGACAATCAACTGCGTAAATCAATGCTTTTTGTACAAAAGCAACGTCTTCCTTTGTTAAATATTCTCTCGTTAAAGCGACTACCTGATCGCCCGTCAAATTCACTTCTTTCGGCATCTATACTCTCCAATTCTTCCTACCATTTTATCACTTTTTTAAGGATATGAAAACTAGAAAAGCTCTGTTTTTATGCCAATACCAATCATTAAAAAAACACTGCCAGATTTCTCTAGTAGTGTTTTGACATTTCATTTGCTTAGTAGACTGTTTTTTCAGTTTCTACGTCGAAGAAGTGTGCTTTGTTCAAGTCAAATCCAAGTTCAACTGTTGCACCTGTTTGCAAGTAGTCACGAGCATCCACTTTGGCAACAAATTCGTCTTTACCAACTTGGCAGTAAAGGTGAGATTCTGAACCAAGCAATTCTGATACTGAGATAGTAGCTTTGACAACTGATTCTGGGAATGTTTCAAGGAAAGCAGGTTCTGCATTCACATCTTCTGGACGGATACCGAAAATCAATTCTTTTCCTTCGTAGCCTTTGTCACGAAGAACTTTCAAAGCACCTTCTGGCACTTTCAAACGGAAACCGTCAGAAACAATTTCGCTACCAACCAATTTCACATTGATGAAGTTCATAGCTGGGCTTCCGATAAATCCTGCTACAAATTTGTTAACTGGGTTTTTGTAAACTTCTTGAGGGGTACCGATTTGTTCAACACGTCCGATAGTACCTGTACCAGCAGGGTTCTTAGTTGCTGACATGATAACGATGCGATCTGCAAGAGTCATCGCTTCTGTTTGGTCGTGAGTTACGTAGATAGTTGTAGCTCCGATACGACGGTGAATCTTCGCAATTTCAGCACGCATAGATACACGAAGTTTGGCATCCAAGTTTGACAAAGGTTCGTCCATCAAGAACACTTTTGCATCACGGACGATAGCACGACCCATGGCAACACGTTGACGTTGACCACCTGAAAGGTCAGCTGGTTTACGATCCAAGAATTCTTTCAAACCAAGGATTGCTGCTGCTTCTTGCACACGTTTGTCGATGTCTTCTTTGCTGTACTTACGCAATTTCAAACCGAAAGCCATGTTGTCATATACAGTCATGTGTGGGTAAAGAGCGTAGTTTTGGAATACCATGGCGATGTCACGGTCTTTTGGAGCTACGTCGTTGACAACCACGCCATCGATAGATGCAGTACCTTCTGTGATGTCTTCAAGACCAGCAATCATACGAAGAGTTGTTGATTTACCACATCCTGAAGGACCTACGAAAACGATAAATTCTTTGTCTTTGATGTCCAAGTTGAAGTCTTCAACTGAATAGTGTTCGCTGTTTGGATATTTTTTGTAAATATTTTTAAGATTTAATTCTACCATCGAGGTGAACTCCTTTTGTCTTTTGATAGTTTTATTATAGATGAAAACGTTTTACATTTCTATGGCAAGGTGACCAAAAAAATAAAAAAGTTCTGTGCAACTTGCACAAAACTTTAAAGAATATCTGGTAAAATCAACTGATAACACAAGGTAAGATCCGTTAACTCCTTCAACTGAAGTCCTGTCAATTCTTCCCATTTGTCAATCTTGTATTGGAGAGAATTGCGATGTAGATAGAGTTGCTGGGCTGTTTTAGTTAGGACAGCACTATTTTCCCAGAGAGAAAGGATAATTTCCTGAATCTGATCCTGATCCAAAATCATCTGGTGCAGACATTCTTTAATGACTCTCAGGTCCACAATCCTTTCTCCCATACTCCAAAGATAGAGTTGTGAAAAGGTGTGTACACCTTGATGACCTTGACGCCACCATGTCTTAAACAAATCCCGCTCCGCTTTGATTAAGTCTGATAGGGCTTGATAGCCTATCTGAGACCACACCTGCCCCAACATGATAGACAGACGAAGGCCAAAGTCATACTCAACCGCTTCAATCGTATCAGATAAGATTGAGCGGACAGAGGTATACTTATCTTGTTGAAGAACAAATACATAATCCTGAGCCCCGACCTGCAATACTGTCTGGCAGTTGGGAAAGAGGGTCTGCATCATATCCAGCCAAGAGGCTAGATTTTCCTGTTGGTAATAAGACAGATGGCAATAAACCAGCTGAATTTTTTTAAATGCTTGCGGTGCCTGCCCCTTCCCCTCAATCAGATAGGGATACCAAGGATTGAGCGAACGAGCCTGCTCCTGCTGGGTCAAAAGGGCAATTAACTGCTTTTCACGTTCAGTGAGATTGGTCTCCTCCAGTAAAATCCACTGTTGAGAAGTCAGAGGAAGTGTAAGATATCCTAGTTTCTCTATTGGCTGATCTGAAATCTGAGCCTCAGGAAACCAGTCTAGTAATTCTTTTGCAAGCATTTCTACGCCTCCACTTTTTGGATACACCACGAAATCAAGGTCTCTAGACGCTCCATATCTTCAGTCAGATGAAGATAACCCATGACCGCTTCAAAGCCAGTCGACATCCGATAAGTTACGACATCCGCATTTTTAGCCTTTGTGTGGCTATTGGTATTGCGCCCACGTTTATAGATTTCTTCTTCTTTTTCCGTTAAAACTTGCTCCTCCAACATCAGGGAAATCAGGCGAGCCTGAGCCTTGGCCGATACATACTTGGTCGCCTCTTGGTGAAGTTTATTGGGCTTGGTCATGCCTTTTAGGATGAGGTGACGGCGAATATACATAGAATACACCGCATCCCCTTCAAAGGCTAGAGCAATTCCGTTAATGAGATTGACATCAATCACGTGTCCACCTCACTCCATCTTTGGTGTCAAGGAGCTTAATCCCTTGAGCAGCCAGTTGGTCACGGATTTGGTCTGCTGTCGCAAAGTCACGATTAGCACGCGATTCTTGGCGTTTTTGGATCAAGGCTTCAATTTCTGCATCCAAAACTTCCTCAACAAAGACAATTCCGAAGACTTCTAACATGGCCGCAAGAGCTTCCTTAACACTTGCATCATAGTTGCCTGAATTGATCCATTTGGCCATTTCAAAAATAACTGTGATACCATTGGCAGCGTTGAAATCCTCATCCATAGCGGCAACAAACTTATCTTTAAAAGCCTGTAACTCTTGAGCATCTACAGTCCCAGAAAATGGTTGCTCATAGGTGTTCTTTAGATACTTGAGATTGGTCTCGGCATCACGCACTGCTTTTTCTGTAAAGTTGATCGGCTTGCGGTAATGCTGAGTCGCAAAGAAGAAACGAAGTACTTGCCCATCAATGGTCTTAAGAGCATCATGCACGGTAATAAAGTTGCCCAAGGACTTGGACATCTTGACATTATCGATATTGACAAAACCATTGTGCATCCAGTAGTTGGCAAAGATCTTGCCTGTTTTGGCTTCTGACTGGGCAATTTCGTTGGTATGGTGAGGAAACTCCAGATCAGCTCCCCCACCGTGGATATCAATGGTATCGCCCAAAATCTCTGTTGACATGACCGAACACTCGATATGCCAGCCCGGACGACCAGGTCCCCAAGGACTGTCCCAAGAAATCTCGCCTGGTTTTACAGCTTTCCAAAGGGCAAAGTCTACAGGATTTTCCTTGCGAGCCGTTTCTTCATCGGTACGACCTGATGCACCTAGCTCCAAATCTTCCAAGGTTTTGTTAGCCAACTTAGCATAGTTATGGGATTTTTCCACTCGGAAGTAAACATCTCCTTGACTCTCGTAGGCATAACCTTTTTCAATCAAGTCTTCCACAAAACGAATGATGTCAGCCATAAACTCTACTACACGCGGATGACGAGTCGCAGGTTTCACGCCCAAAGCCGTCACATCCTCACGAAAGGCAGCGATGTACTTGTCCGCAACCTCCAGAGGCGTGATACCTTCTTCCTTGGCACGGTTGATAATCTTATCGTCTACATCCGTGAAATTGGAAATATAGGCAACTTCGTAGCCACGGTATTCGAAATAACGACGAATGGTATCAAAAGCTACTGTTGAGCGGGCATTGCCGACATGGATATAGTTGTATACAGTTGGCCCACAGACATACATCTTAACCTTGCCGTCCTCAATAGGTACAAATTCTCGCAAATCACGAGACATGGTGTCATAAATTTTAATCATGCGGTCCACTCCCTTCTCTATTTCTGACTTTTTCGGCTGAAAACCAGCTCTGCAAAAGGGCCAAATTGTCTGAGGCTATCCAGTTGGTAAAAGCGCTGCCCTTCCTCTTGAGTAAAGAGGGGAACTCCCTTTCCTAGGATAAGGGGCGCTATCTGAATAATGAGGTGGTCGAAAAGATCCGCATCCAAGAGCGGTCCTACCAAGGAATTACCACCAATCACAAAGACATTTTTGCCTTTGTCAATCTGTTGAACAAAGTCCACCACATCCCCAGCTACTGGCTGGTAATTGCTGACAGGCAGGTGCCTATCATGTGTAAAGACATAGTTTTCCGTAGCTTGATAAAAACTTTCTACATCTTGCAAATCTTGGATTTCCTCAAAGGTCCGCTTGCCCATGATGGTGATATCCATTTGCCTGTAAAAGTCATCATAGCCTGTATCCTCTACAGAACCAAGCTGATGCAGCCAGTCTATCCTGTGCTGACTGTCTGCCAAGTAGCCATCCATGGTGATACAGCCGTAAAAATATACTGCCATTCTTGTAGTTACCTTTCTAGTTCCTCGGCTATTATCAAAGCGATAGTGAAAAAAGTCATGGCATCAGCTGTCCGCTCTTCATGGCGGGCATCCCAGATTCGGTTATGATGATCCACATAGTCAGCTGTGTAGAAGAACTGATAGACTTTACTCTTGCGAAATTGACTCCAAGCCATGATAGCTGAAGCTTCCATGTCCACCACTTTGGCTCCAGCAGCCAAGCGACGCTTGACCTTATCAGGCGTTTCTCGATAAAAGGCATCAGTCGTCCAAGACTTGGTGCGGATATGTTCGATATTGTGCTTGTCAAAGATGGCTTCCAGCTCGATCAGCAGAGACTCGTCATAGGCGACTTCGTCACCCGGTGGGGCATAGTGATAGCTAGTTCCTTCATCACGCAATGCAGCTGCAGGCAGAATAATCTTGTCAGCCTCAATTGAGCGGTCCAAAACGCCACAGGAACCTAAAATGATGAAATTTTTGAAGCCTCTGGCCGCCAACTCCTCCAGCTGGCCGACTATCATGGGAGCCCCAATTGGAGCCAACATAACTGCTAGCTTGCTAGGTCCTTGGCCATAAATATACCATGGATGATGGCCGTTTATGCTTTTCAAATAGCCTCCCTGATAGACATTTTCTGACTCAATCAAACGTTTCAGAATCTCGCCATTAAAGGACAGGATGATGGTTTCGCACACCTCACCCTTGTCAGGGACTGGCTTTTCAGTTGGCTCAATAACTGCTGCTACATCTTCAAATTCCTCTAATAGCATAACTTCTCTTTCTTTAAGGCTTCAGCAAATCCGCCTTCATTTTATTTAGACGGCGCAGTTTGGTCTCATCTTTTTTGGCTTCACTGATATAATGAGCCCATTCACGCTGGTGGCTAGGTGGCAGTTTAATAAAGCGCTCCTTAGCAAGACCATCCAAGCGTTCTTGCAACTCAAGAACTGCCTGGTTCAAAATTGCATCTGATAAATCTGACATAGTTCTTACCTCCTGTCATACTTCACCTCGATAACTTTGCTACCCTATCCTACAGACTTGATGAATGGTGACTGGCTTCACGGGCATGTTCTAGCTTGTCTAGATAGTATTCTCGTTTTTCTTCAACTTCGTGGATCATCGGCTCATCTTTCTGTCCATGAACTCGGACGATCTTAGCTGGGATTCCGACAACTGTCACATCGCTCGGAACATCTGCCACAACCACTGCACCCGCCCCAACTTTGGCTTTCTCTCCAATTTCAATAGGGCCAATCACCTGAGCATGGGCTGAAATCAGCGCCCCTTTTCGGACAGTCGGATGGCGTTTACCAACATCCTTCCCTGTTCCACCAAGAGTCACTCCGTGATAGAGAAGAACGCCTTTTTCAACAATCGCCGTCTCTCCAATCACCAAGCCTGAGCCATGGTCGATAAAAACACCTGATTCTATCTGAGCACCCGGATGAATCTCTATCTGAGTCCAAAAGCGCCAAAACTGACTATGCAGCCGAGCCAGGAGTTTGAAGCCGTGCTTCCAGAGAAAATGCGAGAAACGGTGGGCAGCTAAGGCCTTGACACCTGGATAAGTCAGCAAAACTTCCAAACTGTTGCGTGCCGCTGGATCATTTTCTTTTACAATATCAATGGTTTCGCGCCACCATCCCATACATTTCTCCTTTTCTTATTCTGAATCTTTTGGTGTTTCTGTAAATTCTTTCTTAGGTTTGTGGTCCTTGTGATGACGTGGACGGTGAGGTCGCTCAGACTTTTCGCCTTTTTCATCATGATCAGGTTTTGGAGGACGAGGAAGAAGAGCCTTCATAGAGGCATCGATACGGCCTTTTTCATCAATCTTGATAACCTTAACGTCGACTTCATCACCGATAGCTACCAAATCTTCGACACGGTTGGTACGAGTCCAAGCCATTTCAGAAATGTGCACAAGTGCATCTGTCTTATCAAAGAGGTTGACAAAGGCACCAAATTTCTCGATACGAACAACCTTAGCATGGTAAACTTCATCCACTTTGGCTTCACGAACCAAGCCAGCGATGATTTCTTTGGTTCGGTTAATAGCAGCTTGGTCGCTAGAGTAGATAGAAACATTACCTTCTTCGTCGATATCAATCTTAACGCCTGTTTCAGCGATAATTTTGTCGATGGTTTCTCCACCCTTACCGATGACAATCTTGATCTTGTCCACATCAATCTTGATAGTATCAATTTTCGGTGCAGTTGGAGCCAATTCTGGACGAACTTCTGGAATAGTTGCTTCAATCACATCAAGGATTTCAAAACGAGCTTTCTTGGCTTGAGCAAGGGCCTCAGTCAAGATTTGTGCAGTAATCCCTTGGATCTTGATATCCATTTGAAGGGCTGTAATCCCGTCACGAGTACCGGCAACCTTAAAGTCCATGTCTCCAAAGTGGTCTTCCAAACCTTGGATATCTGTCAATACAGTGTAGTTATTTCCATCTGAGATAAGTCCCATGGCAATACCAGCTACTGGCGCCTTGATTGGCACACCACCAGCCATAAGGGCGAGCGTTCCCGCACAGATAGAGGCTT
Organism: Streptococcus sp. GMD3S; assembly: GCF_000298695.2. GTDB lineage: Bacteria > Bacillota > Bacilli > Lactobacillales > Streptococcaceae > Streptococcus. The sequence goes on from NZ_AJRC02000008.1 coordinate 45,298, forward strand.
GAGAAGATGAACCGTTTGATTCTAACACTTCAGCTACCAAGCGAATCGCGTATGGAAATTCTTCCAAACTTGGCAAGACTTGAGCAAGAGCACGTTCACCGAGAGCCCCATGACCAATTTCACGACGACCAGGCGCACCGTAACGACCAGTTTCCCCTACAGAGTATTGAGGGAAGTTATAGTGGTGCATAAAGCGTTTCTTGTACTCTGGATCCAAACCATCAATGATTTGAGTTTCACCCATTGGAGCCAAAGTCAAAACTGAAAGAGCCTGAGTTTGTCCGCGAGTGAAGAGACCTGAACCGTGCACACGAGGAAGGAAGTCAACAACCGCATCCAAAGGACGGATTTCATCGACCTTACGCCCGTCAGGACGCACCTTGTCTTCTGTAATCAAACGGCGCACTTCAGCGTGTTCCATTTGTTCCAAGATTTCAGCCACATCACGCATAATACGGTCAAATTCTTCGTGGTCTGCATATTTTTCTTCATACACCGCAGTCACTTGGTCTTTAACTGCTTGAGTCGCAGCTTCTCGAGCCAATTTTTCTTCTACTTGGACAGCTTTTTGGAGGTCACTGTTGTAGGCTGCGATGATTTCAGCCTGCAAGTCAGCGTCTACATGAAGCAATTCCACTTCTGCTTTTTCCTTACCAACTGCCGCAACGATTTCTTCTTGGAAGGCAATCAATTCTTTGACTGCTTCGTGCCCTTTGAGAAGGGCTTCCAACATGATTTCTTCTGACAATTCTTTGGCACCAGACTCTACCATGTTGATGGCGTGTTTGGTACCAGCTACTGTCAATTCAAGGAGAGATTGCTCTGCTTGTTCTTGCGTAGGGTTGATGATGATTTGACCATCTACATAGCCCACTTGCACCCCAGCAATTGGTCCGTCAAACGGAATATCTGAGATAGAAAGTGCCAAGGATGAACCAAACATAGCCGCCATTGGAGCAGAGGCATTTTCATCATAAGAAAGGACGGTGTTGATAACTTGGACTTCGTTACGGAAACCTTCCGCAAACATAGGACGGATTGGACGGTCAATCAAACGCGCTGTCAAAGTCGCATCTGTTGAAGGACGTCCTTCACGTTTCATAAAGCCACCAGGAAACTTCCCAGCCGCATACATTTTTTCTTCGTAGTTGACTTGAAGAGGGAAGAAATCCCCAGTTGCCATTTTCTTAGACATAACGGCAGCAGTCAAGACAGTTGACTCACCGTAACGCACGACAACAGAGCCATTTGCTTGCTTAGCAACCTGACCAGTCTCTACAATTAACTCACGACCAGCAAAAGTCGTTTGAAACACTTGTTTTGTCATTTTAATCCCCTTTGGATTGATGAAATTATACGCCTTGCCTACAAAGATCAAGATACTAAAGTCGCAAAAAGCAAAGTAAAAATAGGAAACTGGCGAAGTCTTCGATAAAGACAAGACAGTTTATCTTTTTTACACAGCTTTTCGGCCGTGTTCAATTACTCATGATTGCATAAATTAACGCAGTGTGCGATGCACACCAGGAAATCTATCTTTTTCACTAGGGATTTAGCCCGTGTTCAACTATCAAGATACAAATCATTAGAAAGGTTTGATGCTAAAGCATCTAATCCTTTCACGCTAATCGCTATTAGGCGATTAGCTAAATACTTTACTAACTCTCTCGTCAAATAACATCGATTTGACTCGTTCGTGTCGCTCAAACTAAATACTGAAAAGAACAAATTATGAAAAAATTTCTATCATAAAATTGAGAATCGACAAAGCCTTTAAAACTTTTATACCCTCATCTTTGTATCAAGTACGTACAGAGTCTATTTTATCATATTTTTCTTAAAAAGTGCGGGCTTTTCTATTAAAAAGGAACCATTCCCCTCACCTGAGAAGAATGGTTTGCTTTTTATTATCCTAAAGACTGATGGTTGAACAAGGCATGGGTTGCTTGGTGGATGTATTTTGCTGTTTCAGCATTGTTCATGGTGTAGAGATGCACACCAGCAACATCCTGAGTTACCAAGTCCACGATCTGATCCACGGCATAGGCAAGTCCTGCTGCTCTGAGCGACTCAGGGTCATGCTCATACTTGTCTAAGATGGCCTTAAATTTACGTGGAAGATGGATATTCTCACAAGTCTTCAAGAGACGAAGCGCTTGATTTCGATTCAGAATTGGCATAATCCCCGCATGAATAGGAACATCAATCCCTGCCAAGGTACACTTGTCTTGAAAATCGTAGAAGCGCTCATTGTCAAAGAAAAGTTGCGTTACGAGACTGGAACAACCTGAATCCACTTTCTTCTTGAGGTTTTGAATATCCGAGATTTGGTTTGGAGAGTCAGGGTGTCCCTCTGGATAACAAGCACCAACAATATCAAAGTGAGGGGCTTGTTCCTTGATGAACTCGATCAAATCCGTTGCGTAGCGGAAATCCTTTTGTGGCTCCACATCAGGGATAATATCCCCACGCAAGGCCAAGATTTTCTGTACCCCAACCTTATCCAAGTCTGCAATGGTTTCAGCAACTTTGTCCTTGGTCAGATAGATAGCTGGCAAGTGGGCAATGGTTGGAATCGCCAAGTCATTCTGGATAAAGTCAGCCAAACGAACCGTTGTTTCCTTGATATTAAATTTATTATTGCTGGCAGTCACACTGATAAAGTGCGGTGTCAGCTCCCGCATATCCTGCAAGGCTGAAATAATTTTATCATTACCCACAGCTGGGTTTGGAGGGAACACTTCAAATGAAAGTGACGGAGTTTGGCGTGACATAATCATTATCCTTTTCTTTTTGATTTCATGATTGCTGAGCCAGCTAGGGCCAAGCAGTTCCTTGATCAGTCAGTGTCAAGAGAGAAATCTTATCTTACAATTTCTCACGCGCAGCTTTAGCTGCTTCGACAAGGCGGATCAAGCTTTCTTTTGTTTCTGGAATACCACGTGTTTTCAAACCACAGTCAGGGTTGATCCAAACTTTCTTGCTTGGAACTTTGGCAAGAATAGCATCGATTGTGTGGTCGATTTCGCCTTCATTAGGCACACGAGGAGAGTGGATATCGTAAACCCCAGGTCCCACTTCTGTTTGGAAGTTTTTCGCTTTGAGTTCGTCCAAGATTTCAAGGTTTGAACGGCTTGCTTCAAAGGAAATAACGTCCGCATCCATGTTGTCGATAGCTGGGATGATATCTGTAAATTCTGAGTAACACATGTGGGTGTGGATTTGAGTGTCTGGCGCTACTGTAGAGTGTACCAAGCGGAAGGCTGGAATAGCCCAGTCAAGGTAGTCTTCATACCAGTCGCTACGACGGAGTGGCAATTTCTCACGAAGAGCAGCCTCGTCGATTTGGATGATTTTCACACCTGCAGCTTCAAGGTCAAGAACTTCATCCTTAATAGCAAGGGCGATTTGAAGAGTTGAGTCCTTGATAGAGATGTCTTCACGTGGGAATGACCAGTTAAGGATAGTAACAGGTCCTGTCAACATACCTTTAACAGGTTTGTCAGTACGGCTTTGTGCGTAGCTAGACCATTTGACAGTGATAGGGTTAAGACGAGTTACATCACCCCAGATGATTGGTGGTTTCACCCCACGCATACCGTATGATTGTACCCAACCATTCTTAGAGAAGAGGTAACCGGACAAGTTTTGACCGAAGTACTCAACCATGTCGTTACGCTCGAATTCACCGTGTACAAGTACGTCAAATCCAACTTCTTCTTGCCATTTGATCCATTCGTCGATTTGCTCTGCCAAGAACTTGTCATAGTCTTCTGCTGACAACTCTCCCTTACGGAAGGCCAAACGTTTGGCACGAACTTCCTTAGTTTGAGGGAATGAACCGATGGTTGTTGTTGGAAGATCTGGAAGTTTGAATGCTTCTTCTTGAATAGCTTCACGTTCTGCAAAGGCTGGCAAACGAGTGTAGTCTGCTTCTGTCAATCCAGCGATACGCGCACGAAGTTCTGCATTTTCACCCACACGTTCAGTCGCAAAGAGTTCTTTGTTAGCTGCAAGAGCTTCTGCGCCTTGACCATTGCGGATAGCATCCAAATCACGAATCTCATCCAATTTTTCAACTGCAAAGGCAAAGTGGTTCAAGATAGCTGGTTCAAATTCTTCGTTAGCTGTTGTAAATGGCACATGAAGAAGTGAGCATGAGCTTGTCAAAACAATGTTTTCAGCTGGGATTTGCTCAAGAACAGCCAAGCTCTTTTCGTAGTTGTTGCGCCAGATATTTTTACCATTGACGATACCTGCATAAAGAGTCTTGTCTGCTGGGAAACCACCTTTAACGAGTTCAAGAGTTTTCTTACCTTCAACGAAGTCCAAACCAATGGCATCTACTGGCAAGTTCACAAGATCAGTGTAGACATCACGAACATCACCGAAGTAAGTTTGAAGCAAGACTTCAAGACCTTTTTTGTCAGCCAAAAGCTTGTTGTAGAGGTTCAAGAAGAGAGCTTTTTCTTCAGCTGTCAAATCTTTTACAAGAGCAGCTTCGTCGAGTTGGATGCGAGTCGCACCAAGCTCCGCCAATTTAGCAAAAACTTCTTGGTATGCAGCCACTAAGCTATCTACGAAGTCTTCAGCTTTCACGCCTTCTTCAAAGTCTGACAATTGAAGGAAAGTGAATGGACCTACAAGAACAGGACGAGTGTTGAGACCAAGTTCTTTTGCTTCTTGGAACTCATCAAAGATCTTGTGACCAGCCAATTTAACTTGAGTGTCTTTTTCAAATTTAGGAACGATGTAGTGGTAGTTGGTGTTGAACCATTTCTTCATCGGAAGGGCACGAACATCCCCTTTTTCTCCTTGGTAACCACGTCCCAAAGCAAAGTAACGCTCAAGGTCAGACAAGTCCAAGTTTTGAACTGAAGCAGGTACCACGTTGAAAAGGAAAGCTGCATCTAGGAAGTTGTCATAGTGAGAAAAGTCATTTGAAGGGATTTCAGTGATGCCTTTTTCTTTGACAATGTTCCAGTGTTTAGCACGCAAGTCTTTTGCTGCTGCCAAGAGTTCTTCTTCTGAGATTTCTTTTCTAAAGTATTTTTCAGTTGTAAATTTTAATTCGCGGAATTCGCCCAAACGAGGGAAACCGATGATCGTAGTTGACATGATGTGTCCTCCAAAATTTGTTGTTGAAACTATCTTAACAGAAAAGAAAGGGTCTGTATAATTGTAAATAATTAGGCTTTGATATAGTTTGAAACTATATCATTCTTTTGGACAAAAGAAAAAGACTTGAGACCAGCGTCTCAAATCCTTTGTATCGCTTGTTTTGTGGCTGTATTTTAGTTGGAATGCTCAAACAAGCTATTGACGATTCTTATAAGTGACTATGGCTTGTTATTAGAAAAGACTATAGGTCAGTTTAATCAACTTTTTTCCTGTTCAAGTGGGACGACTGCTAGTGTCTTTCCTAAACTGGCTAAAACTCTTAAGACCGTATCCAACTGAGGACTGGTCTTTCCTGTCTCCATCCTAGCTATGACAGGCTGGCTTACTCCACTGAGTTCTTCTAGCTTTTTCTGACTGATACCTTGCTCATGTCTAGCTTCTATCAACTCACTCATGATGGCCACTCGCATATCACTTTCAAGGATTTCCTCCTTGGTAAAGAGTTCTTTTCGGACATCCTTCCAATTACTCCCAATGGCGCTATTTTTCATCACTTAACCCTCTTTCTTTTAAGTCCTTCAGTTCACGCTTGGCTTTATCAATCTCTCTCCTAGGAGTTTTCTGAGTCTTTTTAACAAAATGATGTAAAAGAACAAAACTCCCATCAAACCACGCTACAAATAAAATCCTATCCCTCAGAGGTCTTAGTTCCTAAATTTCATCTTCCAAATGTTTGATATAGGGTTCACCAGCTCTAGTCCCATGCTGACTCAACAACTCAATATAGTCATTTAATTTATTGAGTTTGATGCGACTATCCTTACTTTTCTGACTAGCCAATTCTCTCATATAATCTAAGACTGGCTCATTTCCATTTTTGTCCTTATAGAAGTAAATTGTATGCACCAAGTAGCCTCTTTCTAATTAAATTATAACTCAAAAGTTATTAAAAGCAAATTCTAATATTCATAAAAAGGAGACCTTAGAATCATTCTAAAGGTCTCATCTTTATTATTCGAAAAAATTACGAGAAGAGTTATAATGTGGAGCTAATCCTGACTCTTACACCAACTCAATGCCTTTCTCTCGGAGATTAGCCAGACATTCCTCATAGTATCCTGCATCATGCTCACTGTAGACGGGATTGTCCAACTTCTCCTCAGGCAAGTCTTCATAGGGAGGGCAGGTTTTGCCACGGTAGTCCTTGTCCAGCCACTCTGGACTGACATTGTAGCCACGGCCAGCCATCTCCTCCATGATCAAGCGATGATAGGCATAGAGACGATAGGGCGAGTGGGTAAAGACATAGTCCACCGTCGCATGCTTTCTGCCCCAGCCATTGCCACGCAGGGCGCAGCACTCTCGATGTTGCCCCAAGAGCTGCGGACGGGGAAGTTGTGAAATCAAAGCCTCATGCCAAAGTCTCATGGGTGTCTCCTTTCAGTAAAGTCGAATGTTGCAAGTAGGTATTGGGATAGCGATTAAGCAAGTCTCGAGTCTTAGCAATCAAGTCTTCCTTGGAAGCCTGACCAAAGCGATAGCGATCAAGCAAGAGCATATAGTCCTTGCGCTCAACATCTGTCGCTTTCTTTTTGAAATAGCCCCAAATATGCTGAAAGGCATTGCAAACCTGACCCCTGTGTTCTGGGATCTGGCAGGCACGGTCAATCATCTCTTGAACCTGACTCAGCTCCACCTGTTCATTCTTCAAGTATTGGCGAATCTCATTGTAAATATTGCTGGAATGGCTCAAAACGAGGTATTTGTTTCTAGCCCAGAGTTGTTGGCACTGGGATTTTTGGTTAATTTGTTCCATGTTTCTCCTTACTTTCTATCCGTTTCCAGGAAATATGGAAACAAAGTTGTATCCTAAAAATGAGCGAATTATGAGCGAATCAATTACACTCATCACCCTTTAAAGTTTTTCAAAAACTCTTTGAGCTCAGCATCAGCTTCTGGTGTGGTTCCGTGGAGTTGGTTCAACATTTCAAGTAGAGAAGCTGTTTGGCTTTCGATAGCTTGATTTGTCTCGTTAATCTTGCTGACGATATCAGTTAGTGGTTCAACTTCTTCTTCCTCAAAGGTATCTACATAGCGAGGGATATTGAGGTTATAGTCATTTTCGACAATTTCTTCATAGCTCGCCAGATGGGCAAACTTATCCATCTCCTCACGAGACTTGTAGGCTTCCAGAATCTTCTCGATATGGGCATCCGTCATGATATTTTGGTTTTTGCCCTTATCAAACTCCTTAGAGGCATCGATAAAGTAGACATCACGATTGGTACGATTCTTTTTGAGAATGATAACCGTAGTCGGAATGCTGGTGTTAAAGAAGATATTGGCTGGTAGACCGATAACCGTGTCAATAGCTCCTTCTTCTAACAAGGCCTTGCGAATGGTTCCCTCCGCATTGCCACGGAAAAGAACACCGTGAGGAAGGACGATAGCCATGACCCCATTATCCTGCTTGAGGTGGTAATATCCATGCAGGAGAAAGGCAAAGTCAGCCTTAGACTGGGGTGCCAGTTTCCCAAAAGGAGAGAAACGAGGATCATTCAGGAAGCCAGAGCTTGCTGACCACTTGGCAGAGTATGGAGGGTTCATGAGAACACCGTCAAAGTTGGTCGGTTCCTGTGTCGGCCAGTCTTCATCCAGTGTATCGGCATTGTGGAGAAATTGATTCTCAACTGGAACCCCGTGTAGGATCATATTCATCCGTGCTAGGTTATAAGTCGAGGTATTGAGCTCCTGACCAAAGTAGACAACTGTCTGCGGTTTATGAGAATATTTCTTGGCATTAAGCAAAAGAGAGCCAGACCCCATAGTCGCATCATAGATAGTAAAACCTAGCTGGTCTTCACGACCCAAAAAGGCAATCTGAGTCATAAGCTTGGCAACAGGCTGAGGCGTATAGAACTCACCAGCTTTCTTACCCGAGTCAGTCGCAAACTGACCGATCAGATACTCATAGGCATCCCCCAACATATCACCAGCATGACCAGCCACATCTAGCATAGCCAACTCTTTCATGACCGCTGCTACCGTTTGGTTTTGCTTTTGCGGAGTCGCCCCTAGCTTTTTAGAGTAAAGGTCGATATCTTCAAAGAGGTTTTCATAAAGGTCGTCGCTTTGCTCGATATCACGAAAACCTTGAGCTAGATCTTCCAGCTGGAAAGTTCCCTCATTGACACGTGCTACCAGAGCCGTAAAGGTCAAGTGTGGCTTGATGATGTAGTTAAGCTCATCATTCATAACAGAGACCAGATCCTCATGGGTATCCGCATCCTCGTAGTAGTTACGATAGACCTCAAGGGCATCCTCAAGACTATCCGTCCCCTCTTCCATGGTCTCCGCCACGAAAAAGAGCATCTTGTCAGACAGGTACTTATAAAAGACCATGCCCAAAAGATAGGACTTGTAGTCATTGGCATCCATCTTGGAGCGGAGAACATCCGCTGAATTCCACAGGGCTTGGTAGAGCGACTGGGACGTTTGTGTTGTTTCCATAATGTTTCTTTCTAAGTTTTGCAATTTATTTTTAAACAAGCATTCATTTATAACAAATCACTTCATTTTCAATCGTTTGAATCAAATCTAAAGGAATAGAAGAGACTGGAAGTTGATAAACGATATTTTTTCGAGGGTTATAAAATCCAAGATTTTCGATAGACAGGAAGTCAGGGTCAAAGGAATGTAGGCCCATGATATAGTAGACAAGGACTTGTAGTGTATGGTCTTTATTAGGAGCTGTTTTAGTCACCTTAAAATCCCACAGTGTATCCTTGGTCAGAAAATCTCCATCACCCTTATCAATCGTATCTGTATAGCCTCCCAAAAAGTTAAAACCATCCTTTACCAAAGGACCATAGAGGTCGAAAAAGCAAAGACTTCGTTCTACCATGATACGAATATTCTCTATCGTTTCTGCATCTACTATAATTTCCTCAAAAGGCTTATAATACTGTTTCCCTGCACGATAAACAACATCAAAAGAAACCAAACGACACGCACTTTCTATCGATAAATCGTCCAATCCTGTCACCAAATCGAGCAGTGCTTCTGCTAGGTCTCCCATACCAACCATCTGAGCTCCCTTTAGAGAAATTCTGAAAGCATCATGGGCTTCTGTCCCTTTCATAAAGCGTGTCAAGTAGTCCACACAAATCCCCACTAAACTAGGAGATAAAGACTCTACAGGATGCAGAACTCTATGGTCTTCGAACTGCTCTACTGAAAATAATTTGATGGGCAGATAACCACCTCGAGGTTGCTGAATGTCTTTTATACGTTGTGTTACTGATACCATGGCAACTCCTTTTAGCTTTTAATCTTCGAATTTGAATCCTTCTTTTTCAAGTTCGTTTAATCTTTCCTTAATACTTCCTTTTAAGAAAATAATATCTTCTTCGTCAGCATAAGTGTTAAAATCTTTTACAAAAATATATTCTTTATTTTTAGAATTATACCCAGGTTTATTCTGATCTTTATTACTTATAAATCCAAATTCTATCCAAAAACGGAGGAACTCTTCTGTACTTAGTTTCATTATGGCTCCCCAGATAGTATTGCTCCATTCATAAAATTGAAGTACTTTATCTAGTTCATACAAGTGAATCAAAATTACTATATATTTCCACCTGTATGATGGAAATTCTTTATCATCAGGACTTAATCCTGTATTAACACCTTCCATATCTTGATATCTAAAAATTTTATGTTTGAAAATAAAATAGAATATCTCGCTTACATCTGTTTTACCTAAAACACTCTTTAAAAATAAATAAGTCTTTTTAACTAATTCAATATTCACATCTTGAGTCCCTATCCTATATTCAGGAATTTCAGTCTTAACCTTCTTCTGCAAAATAAGATTTACTAGCAAGTTATCTTCACTGTGAGTTGATACTTTTAAAGCATTTGAAAACAATAAATCTTGTTGTTGATTAGTTAGTTTTTCGTATTCTCCATTGATAAAATCTCGGAAATCATTCTGTGAAAGTAAAATTTCATTAGAAAGCTGTCGTTCATCATCAATAATCTGAATCAATTCTCCAGTGAGTCTATTTGATGGTACTTCATTTATAAGGTAAGCTTCCTTATTTAAAAAATAACAACTAGGATATGAATTATTTTTTTCAAATAAAATATTATGAAGTTCTTTTAATATTAACGTTTTATTCGGATCTAATTTAATAGATCCTTTATCTTTCTTTAGACTTTCATAAAATTTTGGATAATATAGAAAAAGATATATAACAACAAGTTGTTGCTCAATTTGAACATATTTCTCTTTATTACGTCCAATCAATTCTAGATTAACATAATCATTAAAACGTTCTCTGTCTCGTAAATTTCTTTCATCTGTTATGAACGCCCTCTTAAATCCATCAGAAAGCTTTATTTCTAATCTCTTTTCCAATTGTTCGAAATAATCACTCCATATTTTTGTAGGATGGAGAACAAATGGCAACTCAATTCGTCGATCTATAATTTTTGAAAGATAATTACTCTCACTTCTATGGATTATCTCTATATCTCCAATAAAAATAATCGGAAGTTTTCCATTGAGTAAACTAAACAGTTTATAACTTGCTTCCTGTTGAGCTGGAGTCATCCTGTCAAAGTCGTCAACAACCAAGATTTTCTTCCTACATGAAAGATAATTTTTAGTCAACAACCAGCTATAAATTCCATCTGATTTTATTTTCAAAAACTGATGGATTGCAACTATTAAAGCAATTACTCCTGCAAACAAAACAACCCAATTAGGTACATAAGCACTTAGACCCAAATCAACTACATTAGTCATTAGGATTGATAATGCAATGCATAGAATTACAATTAATCTTAAGCCCCAATAAACAAATGGATGTAACCTCGCAAAAACTGTCTCTAGAGTTGATCGACTGTCATTTAATCTCCAAAAATCAATGATTACTAGTTTAACTTGTTTTGTATCGTCGACTTCTTTAAGAAAGGTAGACTTACCTGATCCCCAAGTACCATTAAGAAAATATGTCTTATTTTCTCTTAATAAATTTGCAAAATTTTTCGATGCAGTTGCGGTATCAATTTGATCTAATTTTATAAAATTATTTTCCGTCATAACCTACCTAATAATTCTCATCTACAATTTAAGATTCAAATTTTTGTTGAATATTTTCAACTTTGTCTCTAATTAACTCATCAGTATTGCTACCAAGTTGTTCAATAAGATACTGGTAAAACTTTTTAATATCTGGATCATTTAAAATATGCCATACCTGTGTATTTACTAGTGCAATTTCTAAGAGATCTTCCAATTCTTCATATTTCCAACTAGTATATTTTGATAACTTCTCAACAATAGCATGAGTATTTTTGAAACTACCACTACTTTCTAATGAGTTGATTAAATCTAATTTCTCTTGCTCTTCTTTTGGTTTAGCTTGTTCGATAGCTTCTTTTTGATTATTGTACTTTTTCTCATACAGTTTTTCATTGTATACAGTTTTATCAATAATCAATTTCACTAGTTCGTCAAGCTCACTACCCTCTGAATAGTCTGCAGGAGCAAAGTAAGAAATACGATTATCTCTCATCATTTTATAGACTTTATTCTTTGCCTTCAGTTCATCTTTTTCATCTGGATTAAAAACACCGACAGAATATCCACCTTGAGAATTCACCAATTTCATACAAGGAATATCTGTATCGCTATCACCTAAATAAATCATATTTCGAAATGGAACTCTGATTTCGTCAGGTGCGAAAGAATCATTAACCGCTTCATCATTAACATCAAGAACACCCTTTGAGATACGAAAAAGAAACTGTGTCTTATTAGTATAATTCACTACTTGAGCAGGCCAGACAGCAACTCCATCATCATCAAAATAGAAAGAAGTTGCGTATAGTTCTTTAAACTCTTTTGCAATTGTAGTTCCTTCTATCATCTCTTTTAAACCTGAAGATATAATATAATGCTCGACAATGATCCCTTTATCATACCCGTAGTCTCTTATGCGTTTAAACCAATCCTCTACTCCAGGAAAAAGTGCAACCTGAGATCCATACTCAGCTAACTTCTCTTTTGTAAAGACGATTTGCCCACGTGCTTTTTTCTTCATTGTATACATATAAGCAAGGTTCTTATCCATATTATTTGCCGTGGCACGACCATTTGACTCCTTCCAAAAATCACCAATCATATCGCTACCTTCTGGTTGTACTGTTTGGATATATCCTTGAGCCTGCATATTATCTGGAGAAAGTGTCTTATCAAAATCATAGCAAAGTGCAATAACAGGTCTATCTGTTTTCTTTTCACGGTTAAAAGTTGTATCTGGCATAGTTAGCCCCCCTTCAGTTAAATAAAACGTTAGATAAACATTTCCTGCAAGAGTTTCTTTTTCAGAGTCTCAAGCTGAGAAATTTTTTCTCGATAAGAATTGATGAGATTATCGAGGTTAGAGAAGTAAGCGCCGATGGCTTGTTGTTCAGGGAGAGATGGGATAAGTACTTTTTTCGATAGTAATTCCACTTTAGTAATACCCTTTATTGATGTCCCTTGAAGTTGGTTAACCTCCTTTTGAAGTAATCTATATAGCAAATATGCTGTGAATTCTATATTTGATTTAAGATTTGAGAGTGATAAAAAATCTTGACTTGTTGCGTATTCATGACGCATCACTGCTAACTTCCCAACTCCAACTCTCGTAACAACCGCAATTGAATCCTTTGGAATTATTTTGGCTGATGAATTTTCCAATCCTTTCTCAGAAATACTTTTTTGAACTTTAATCTCAAATAGACAATTTATCCCTAAGTCAGATGACTGAATCCAAGGAATATCCCCATCCCAATATTCCTGAACATTTGTTTTTGGAGTGCCACCACTTTGAAAGTCATCAGCTAAATCATTAATTTCACGAAGCTCCCACTCACCTTCAAAACCATCCAAACGAATCTCAGGAACCGTCTGTCCAGCTTTGGGAAACATTTTGGCAAGCACGGCAACCTTGAAAGATTGGTAGTTGGCTAGATTGTCCTTGTAGCAGGACAGAAGGTCGTCGAGGGTGCGGAATAGGGAGCCGATGGCGGATTGTTCTTCTGGACTAGGAACTGGAACCTTGGTATTACGAAGCGTTTCTAGCCCCAAAAATTTTTGAGTATTCCCTGCCATTTCAATTTGAATATATTTATTGAATAAGTTCGTTTTTAAATATTGCAGTAAAAATTGATTTTGTATTTTTCCACCATTTTTTATCAATCCAACATTTTTTATAGAAAATCCATCTATTTCAACTAAAACTGGCTTTCCTATTGTACCAATTAGCCCAAGTAGAATATCCCCTACTTCTACTTTTGAACGTTTATTTATCTCATTATAATCTGACTCAGAAATTAATGATACATCATTTAGATTTAGTCCAGAATCTGTTAAATTCTTTGAAGTTACTAAAGGATACCCATTGTCAATGTATTTTGGAGATGAGTGAGTCCCATCTCGAACGTCTTTGACTTCTTTTAATCTTGTATATGACCAATGATTTAAAAAACTCTTAAATTTTATTGGAGTGATACTATTTTTACTCATGATTTTCTCCCAAGCTATCTTTAAATTCGATCTGTTTCGTCCTAAATCCATATAGCTTTAGTACAGTTCCTTCACCTCCGGACTTATTAGATATCAACTCCCTTTTCTTTAAGTAATCGAGTAGTTTTTTATTAAATTTAGAATTCGGTACCTTCGCATCCTGATTCCCTTTTCCACCATTACTTTCATTTTGGTTTAATTTTTCAAAGGCAGCTTCCCATTTAGTATAGTTATTATCATTGATTTGTTCCTTCAAAATTTGCATAATATCCGGTAATTCTAATAAATCTAAATACTCACCTAATAAATCTAGCTTATCTATTTTGATTCTATTTTCTGAAACAGAAATTAATTTTTCTAAAAGTTTTTTCTTATGGTCAGCTGAGACATCATTCGAATTCAGGATTGATTCATACAATGAATAACTAATTCCTTCTTCATCCAACTCTATAAATTGTTTTATATATTTTTTAACTATCTTTTGTATATTTTCTTGAAGCTGTTTGTCACCTTCATCAAAAGTATAGTTGTCTATTAAATATATAAAATAATCTTCGTTATAATGATTATCTAATAGAAGTGCTAATATTTTTAAATCTATTTTTTCTTCAAATTCATTCTGTTCATATAGAATTTCAAGTTGTTCTATATCAATCTGTTCTTTGTTAAAATTCAAATAATCATTAATATTATAAAGAATAAAGAAACCTATGAGTTCGGAATATTCTTCCTTTATAAAATCTATATTAATTTTGTTAAAATCAATTAGATGTTGAGACATTAGATCTTGGAGTTGATCATTATCTATGCTCTTATCGTCAAAAATTTCATAGTAAGGAATTCCTATATCTCTGAGTAGCTGTATTCTTATAGTTTTCTTTAATCCTAAGGATTTTATGATAAACTTTTGAAATTTTTTGCCAATTTCTTCCTCTAAGTTTTGATAAATATTATTATCCAACCTAAAATTAGTACTCTGATTAATAAAGTCTACTAAATTAGTATCTCCTTCATTGTTTTGGCTAAAATATTCTAAAACAATTTCAGTATTCACTTCTGCTTTTTTAGTCTGAACAAGATTTTTTACTAGTAATTCTCGATTTTCACTAGATAGATCATTGAATTTATCTTGAGTATAAGTTATATAAAACTCTGGGATACTGGAGATAATTTTTTCTTCTAATGTAACGTTTTTAATTTTTTCGTCATTATCTGAGTCGTCAGATTCATCACGTTCTAATGTTTCCTGAGGTAATTGATAATTAAATACAACATTATTATTCAATAATTGTTCAATATACTCAGGTTTATCACGCATCTCTCCCTCTGATAAAGTAATATACATTAAAATATACTTTAGGAATTCTTCATCAGAAGATTGACAATAATCTAGTAAAGGTTTTAATCCATTTTGACCAGTCATGATTTCATAATTTTTATGTTTTACATCTGATAACTCTGTGCCCATATCAGAATACCGTTCCATGAAAAATAGTACATTATATTTGCAAATATCGTATAAGCGATTCTTATAAATATAATTCAGCACATTTTCCTCATATCCTGAACTCTCAAAATCAAATTCCTTAATTTTAAAATCTATAGCCGATAAATTGTATTTAAACTTCTCAAAATCACAATAATAATTTTGAAAAATATTAAGAAAAACCTCTTGTGTCATCTCTAGATATTTAGAAATTTGTTCTTTTGTTTCTTTTGTACAATCGTACAAATCAACTAAATTCATTAAAGATAATATCAATCTTTTATCAACCAAATTACTATGTTTTTGGCGAATATACTCATTGAAGAGTTCCGAGTTATGATGTAGCCATTTTATCAAAAACACCCTTATATCACGCTCTGAGAAAAACGATTTATTTTCAACATCTAATCTAAATAATTCGTTATAAAAGTCCAGTAAAAATTCCAAAATATTATCTTGGTGAAAGATTAATTTCAACTTCTCATTATGTTCGTTTGCATATAACAGAAATCTAAATAAATCATAATTTAACACATTACTACTTTTATAATTTTTTAATTCTAAATAATTAAAGATTTCATCAAAATTTTTTAGAGAAATATTATATTTATTCTGTCTGCCAGAAATTACATTTCTTAAATATTCTTTTTCTTCTACCGTTATCGTATTCTCATAGAAATAATTCAAATAATCTTGATAGCTCTCATCAATATAAGTATTTCTAATTAGGAAAGAAATTATTGAGAATTGAGGATTCTTTCTTATTTCTTCTGTAAAGTCACTTTTAAAATCATCAATATCTTTAGCATATTGATAAACGTCTGATAATCTATAGCTGTCTAGTTCACCAAGTTCATCATTTATTTTCTTAATTTCTTCTCTTAGTTTTTCTATTATTTTTTTATTTTTAGTATTCTTTAAACGCTCTTGAAATTCCGGAGTATTCCTACTAGGAAATAAAGAATCAATATCCTCATTTCGTTTATATTGATTATACTCCGCATCATGATAACTATCAAAGGAATAAATTTCACTATCTCCTGCAATTAACTCTTTTATGTAATCATAACGTGTTGAAAAATCTTTTTCAAATTTTCCATTTACTTTAATTATTTTTCTTCCAGACGGTATTTTTAAGATAGTTCCATATAATTCAACTTCATCGTTTAAATGTTCTTCCTCAGCATTCTCTATCTTTCTCTCCAAAGCATTTTTCTTATTATTTAACTCCTCTCTAAGATTTTTTAATGCTATTTCTTTTGAGTTCAACAATTCATATAAATACCCTTGATTTCTTTGCAAAAGTGAAAAATCTTTAGGGAAAATATTCTTATAGACTACCATTGAAAAAATTTTCTCACGCTCTAATGGTAATTTACTCAATGTTTCTTTATAGGTCAGATACTCATTACAAATATTATTGATTAATCTCATATCGTCAAGATATAAAGAAATATTAAATAAAAACGTCTTGTCTAACCTAGTGTATTCCCTCATTTCTGTCAGCAATTTTTTTAAAATATCATGAGAATTAGAAGCGGTTACGACAGGAACTACAGGTATAATAAAATCAAAAAACTTCGTTCTCTCTTGTGATTCAAACAAATCATCCTTTACAAGATAGAAAAACACCAGCTTGGACTCGCCACATATCTTTCTTTTTCTATTGATAACTATATTTAATTCCTTCAATTTTTCAAAAATTCTAGAATCATTAAAACGTTCAATATCTTCAAATACTATAACATCCGCTTCAGACTGCTTAAACAAATAAAGTACATCATCTAAATAGCGATCAAAATAAGATACCCTTGAACTTTCATTTGAGAAGATTTCAATATCAGTTTCAACTTTTTCTGCCTTTAAGGATAATTTTTTGATAAAACCAAAATCTTTTTGTAGCTTCAGTAAAAAATAAATTCCATATACAATTAAAATAAATAAAGTTATTAATACAAGAAGAGAAATAATAGGTTTCGTAGTCCAAGATAACCAACAAAAGTTATGAACCAATTCACTCCATGAAGAAATATTAAAAAGATACAAAGATAATAGTATGGTTAAACTTAGATACAGTGTAATATTGAGAGGGTTGATCTGTGATTCAGCATCAAGAGTTTTAAAAATGGATTTCCTTATTTTGTTAGGATCTATTTGATGAAGCAATTGATTAATTATTTTCCCTTCAATGGTATTAATTTCTCGCTTATCAAGTCCATTTTTTTCACTACTTTTTATTTCATCATATTGCCCCAAAGAAATATGAATGAATTTTGTCTTTTTACGTTTTTCCTCAAAACTCTCAACAACACTACTTTTTCCAGCTCCATAATTACCAGTAATAGCTACATTTGTTACTTCCGAATTATTGTCAATCGCAAACTTAAGTGCTGCTAGTGTTATCGGCTTTATTTCAACATCTTTATTTGAAGTAAGTGCTCTAAACTTATATTCTTTTTCCATTAACTTTTCTATTTCCTTACGATTATTATATTCTTTTCATCTATGTATACCATTATATCAATTCTTACTGAGTATATAAAGCTTTTATACACAAAATAACCCCTTAGAAATCAATTCCTAAGGGGTTGGTTTTATCCTGCCACTTGTGTCGCTTCTTCTGTTTTCGCTTTCTTCTCCTTCTTATTGAAACCAGTCAATCGTCGCTTACTATCTCGGATTGTATTCAGGTCTTTAAGGAGTTTAGTCAGGTGTTCTTTTTCTGGATAGGCTTCTGCGCTGGCTGCGGTATAGCGCATAAAGAGGTCGTAGATGCTGGTTAGTTCGGTACGGACTTGTCTGGTCTTGCCGACTTCCTTGGCAGACTTATGCGCACGCGCCTGACTTTCCACCTTATCATAGTCTTCCTGCGCACTAATCACCGCCGTCAGCATAGGTGTCAGTCCTAGACTGGTAACGGCCGTATGGTAGGGTTCTTCACTGAGGGTTTTGAGCAAACTCTTGATTTCTGCCGTTTCCACATCATTGCTGTGCTTGGTGATATCCTTGTACTTGGCAAAGACTGGCTTCAAGGTCTCATGAGCTTCTTTGAGTTTGGTCTCCTTGATCTTAGCAAATCCTCGATGAAGAGTAAAGAGACCGACTAGGGCACTGTCACGATTGCGATCGACTTCGGTCAGGTTCGTCGCCTCTTTCTTTTCTACAATAGCGAGTTGGCCTTGGAAGTCTTCTAGCTTGCTCTTGAAGGAATCGAGATGCTTGCTATACATAGACTCGTCCTTATGTGCCTTGGCAAAAACTTCTAGTAGTTGACCCGTATCTACCATGAGACTTTCAAACTCACGGTTAGTAAAGTTGGTATAGCTTAGCGGACGGATAGTGAAAATTTTTGTCATGATGATAACCTTTCTATTAAACAAATCATTTAGTTTTTTCTTTATCAAACCAAGATTGGATTAGTTCTGGAAGATAGACCTGTTTTTGATCTGTTTTTACAATGCTTCCTTGTCTATCAGGTTGAATCAAAGGTCTATCCTTTCTAACATAGACTTGAAGCAATACACAGACCAAAAATAGGAGCCCCCATAGAGGAAGTGTCGATAGCATACTCTCCTCATTTTCTTTATCTTTCTTCATCAGATTTCTCCTTTAAGTTGATAAGACAATTCTAACAAATAGCAAAGAACTTATGACTCTCATCCGCTCAACTGTCTCCTTTATCATCCCAACAGCACTTTTTTAGTCTATTTCTTACTTTTACAGGATAAATCAGTAATTTCAGAAATAGAAAATCCCTATCTGACTGGAAATACACTCCGTCTGTCAGATAGAGACTCTTACTATTTTCAGATTTTAACTTTTCTAGCTTTAGAATACATCTAAACTTTAGGAAAAACGACTATTCGAAAGCTCGAAGACCCCAAAACTTTCTCAGATAGACCATTCGAAGCTTAGAATGCACCTAAATTTATGTATTTCTTATCATTCTAAGCTTAGAATACATATAAAATTTAGGAAGTCTATGTCTTCGAAACTTCGAAGGACTATCTCCCCACTCTGAGTGGCTCAATGACTTCTTCGACAAGTTGCTTACAAGCTTCCTTGATTTGTTTTTTATAGAGGAGGGGATTAAGGGCATCTGCCACTTCTATCTTATAGTCCTGATAGCGCTGGCTCTTGGTCAGTTGGCTTTCTCCTAGTTGTTTTTTAGCTCCCTTGCGGTAGTGTTCGACATAGTAACGGAGTTCATCCTCTCCAACATACCAACGTTTGCTAAATACTTGGATGTGTTGCTGGATGACCTCCTCAATCATCTGATCCAAGATATTTGCGATAGACTGACCACGATAGCTTTCCGGATGTTCTTGGACTTCTCTCCAAAGGTCAGTGATGATCTGGGCAAGATTTGGGTTGATCTTCTCCAGACTTTGGATATAGGTGTCCACTGCTTCTCTATCTTGAGCGCTTAAGTTCTTTTCTTGACTCTGACCTTGCTCGATCAGGCTTTGGATCAAGGTTAGGATATAGGCATAGTTAATCTCATCCACTTGGATAGACTCCAGCTCATAGTGAATATCAAGGGGCTCCCCATCCTCATCACCATCATCTCTTCGGCTTTTTAATTCTGCAAGGATATTTTGATAAAAACCTAGATAGTTTTCCAATTCTTCTGCGCTTAGTCCTGTCTGGGCGTAGATCTCTTCCTCATCATACTCTTTATACACTCGGATAGAGGCTAGATATTTATCAAAGACTTGATAAGCCTTGGCGAGCTTTCTCAACTCAGGTGTAGAAATCTGCTCGATTTGAAGCCCTTGCTCAGGATCATCTGTGATGAGATTTTGGAAATCACTGCAACTCCGTAAAAAGGTTCTCTTTTCCTCTTCCCAGCTAGGCGCTAGGACCTCGTTTTCTCCACCATTTGAGTAGAGCTTGAGGGCATTGTCCACCGCTTCCTTAAAAGCTAGAGGCTTCTGGAAGGTGATGATATGGCCATAGGTCTTACTAGAATCAAAAATACGGTTGGTTCGGCTAAAGGCCTGGATTAAGTCCTGCGGTTGCATGGGCTTTCTGTCGATAAAGAGAGTCGATAGACAAGGCGCATCAAATCCTGTTAAGAGACGATTGACCACGATAACCAAGTCCAACTGCTCATTGCGATAGAGGTATTTATCCTGTTTCCTAGCTAGACGGTTATTGACATCGGTGTTAAAGCCACGAAGATCCGCCATGGTAAAGTGAGTATCAAACTCTTGGTTGTAGTCCTCTAAGACCTGCTTCATGTGGTCTTGGTTGGCTCTTGAGTCCTCTTCGTTTTCAGTGACAGAGTAGGTGATGGTCGCCTTTGGAAAGTCTGGAAGGACCTGCTTGACCCTCTCAGATACTTTGACACGTGTCTGACCAGCCTTGACTCTTTTGAGTAGGTCATAGTAGGCTTGGGCTTGAGGGATGGACTTGACAGTCAGGATGGCATTGTAGGTCTTACCCACTCCTTTTTGGAAGCCTAGTTGTTGACGGGATTTATTGATAATAGCATCCAAGACTTCTAGCATGTGTTCCTCATTTTCGTAGACAGTATCTGGTATGTCATCTTCAGATCTATCCGTAATGAGGGTATTGCGATAGTCTACTTTAAAGCCTAAGACAGCTCCATCATGGATGGCTTCCTTGACCGTATACTCATGGAGACGGTCTCCATACTGTTGCTGGGTGGTTTGGGCAAGGTCACCGACCTGCTGGCGTTTATTTTCCTTAAAGATAGGCGTTCCTGTAAATCCATACCAGAGAGACTGTGGGAAAAAGGCCTTAATGTCCTTTTGTGTTTGTGGCGTCACGGCACGGTGGCATTCATCCACGACAAAGGCCACGCGGAGTCCCTTGATTTTGTCCGCATCTCTTTGGTAAAGACCTTGGTCAAATTTGCGCATCATGGTGGTGATTTTCTGGATAGTGGTCACCACGACCCGCTTATCATTACTTCCTAAGCGCTTGACCAAATCATGAGTATTATCCGTCTCATCGATATCAATGACATCATTGGTTGCATAGGAGAGGAAGGATGATGTGGTCTGTTGGTCCAAGTCCCTGCGGTCAACGACAAAAATCGTCTTTTGGATGGATGGAATCTGGAGGAGATTCCGAGCCACCTTATAAGAAGTCAGGGTCTTCCCTGAACCTGTTGTATGCCAAACATAGCCTGACTCCTGACGGCGCGAAGCTTCCTGCACCGCTTCGATAGCATGGATCTGGTAGGGACGCAAGAGGATGAGAGATTTCTTGCTATCATCAATGACAGAATACTGCATGACCATCTGGTGCGCACGAGGGATAGAAAGGACTTCGTGGGCAAAGCTAGTCAGGTTTGTCACAGGATGATTGTCCTTATCCACCCACTTAGTTAGAAATTGCTTGTTGAGTTTATTTTCCCTAGCTGCAGCGATATAGCGAGTATCTACTTTATTGGTCACAACAAACATCTGCAAGCTAGAGTAGATACCACGGAATTTCCCTTCACGGTCATATTTTTTAATCTGATGAAAGGCATCGATAAATGCTGCTTGGGAACTCTTGAGCTCGATTTGAATCATGGGTAAACCGTTGATGAGAAGAGTAACATCCAGTCTACGGTCTTGGTCCAGAGGATTTACTTTTTCTCTCTGGACTTGATTGACAACTTCATAGCTAGACTTTCCTGCTGCGATATTATCTCGCCAGATAACTGATAAACGAATGGTTCCTAGGCTGGCATCTTCTCTTTGAACTTCGACTTTAGCAATGCCATTTTCACCTACCAACCACTTAGCAGCATCATAGTAGCTGACAAAGTTCAGTTGGTTCTGAATCTGACGTTTTTCCTGCTCTGTCAATGGATGGTCTGCTAGTAGAGCAACATTGTTTTGGGCTAGTTTCTCAAAGAAGTTGTCCCATAGTTGTTCTTCTGTTTTGAGGTCTTCTCTATAAGTCCATTGGCTTTCACCAGTTACCAGTTGGTTGATTAGTTGTTTTTCTATCTCCAGTTCTGGTTTTACTTGCATCATTCTCTCCTTTAACGATGTTCTACTTTCTTTATTATAACATGTTTATCATTAAATTCCCCCTTCTTTCACAAAATATGGTATAGTAGAATCATACTATCTATGAGGAGTTTACATGTCACAGGATAAGCAAATGAAAGCTGTTTCTCCCCTTCTTCAGCAAGTCATCAATATCTCATCTATCGTCGGGGGAGTCGGCACCTTGATTTTCTGTATTTGGGCCTATCAGGCAGGAGTATTACAGTCCAAGGAAACCCTATCAGCCTTTATCCAGCAAGCTGGGGTTTGGGGGCCACCACTCTTTATCTTTTTACAGATCCTACAAACTGTTGTTCCGATCATTCCGGGAGCTTTGACCTCAGTGGCTGGGGTCTTTATTTACGGCCACATCATCGGGACTATCTATAACTATATCGGCATCGTGATTGGCTGTGCCATTATCTTTTATCTCGTGCGCCTCTACGGAGCTGCCTTTGTCCAGTCCGTCGTCAGCAAACGCACCTATGACAAGTATATCGGTTGGCTAGATAAGGGCAATCGTTTCGAGCGGTTCTTTATCTTTATGATGATCTGGCCTGTCAGTCCAGCTGACTTTCTCTGTATGCTGGCTGCCCTGACCAAGATGACCTTCAAACGCTATATGATTATCATCATTCTGACCAAGCCCTTTACTCTAGTGGTTTATACTTATGGTTTGACCTATATCATTGATTTCTTCTGGCAGATGTTTTGAGAATAGAAAATAGCCTGATACTAAATATACTTTAGTATGGAAATCATGCCTATTTTTCGATAGTGAATCGAGGACTTACCCAGCCTTTCCGTCGTGATAAAAACACCTGAAATCTAATGGTTTCAGGTGTTCGGGAACTTTGAGACATTAGGCTCAAAGTTTAGGTATGGAATTTCGAAGAAAGTCGCTACCGTCCGTAATCACTTAAGGAAAGGCTCAAAAACATTTTCATCAAACAAAACATCCGTTTGGTTTCCCAAGCGGATGGTTTCTTTGTTTTATTTTGCGACACTCTTAGCGAGGACAAAGTTTCCAAGTGTGGCAGAACCATTGCCTGCAACTGCTGGAGTGACAATGTAGTCACGCACGTCTGGTACTGGTAGGTAACCATTTAGAAGAGCTGTAAATTTCTCACGCACACGGTCCAGCATGTGTTGTTGGGCCATAACCCCACCACCAAAGACGATCACATCTGGACGGAAAGTCACAGTAGCATTGACCGCAGCCTGAGCGATATAGTAGGCTTGAACATCCCAGACAGAACTGTTGAGTTCGATGTTTTCACCACGAATACCTGTACGAGCTTCCAAACTTGGTCCAGCCGCAAAGCCTTCCAAACAGCCCTTGTGGAAAGGACAAACGCCGTTAAATTCTTTCTCCACATCCATTGGGTGTTTAGCCACATAGTAGTGACCCATTTCAGGGTGACCGACACCACCGATAAACTCACCACGTTGGATAACACCTGCACCAATCCCTGTACCGATCGTGTAGTAAACCAAGTTTTCGATACGACCACCAGCATTGTTACGAGCAACCACTTCACCATAGGCAGAGCTGTTTACATCTGTTGTGAAATACATAGGTACGTTGAGGTAGCGGCGAAGGGCACCAAGTAGGTCTACATTTGCCCAGTGAGGTTTTGGAGTCGTTGTGATAAAGCCATAGGTTTTTGAGTTTTTGTCGATATCGATCGGACCAAAGGAACCGACAGCAAGGCCTGCAAGATTATCGAATTTTGAAAAGAATTCGATGGTTTTATCGATCGTCTCGATAGGAGTTGTTGTTGGAAATTGTGTTTTTTCCACAACATTAAAGTTTTCATCACCGACAGCACAGACAAACTTTGTACCGCCCGCTTCCAAGCTTCCATATAATTTTGTCATGATAAACCTCTTGTTTTTATTTTCTTTATTATAGCATATTTTGAAAGTCTAGATTTCTCTATATTTTAGATTTTCCTCTGTAAATCTTACCATTCAAGCAAAAACGAACAAACATGCCATTTGTTCGTTTTGTTTTTAGATTTGATTTTTGAAGAGGATTAGGCTTTCACTTCGATGATTGCATCACCCTTAGCAACTGTTCCAGAAGCAACTGGATATACTGAAGCAAAGTCTGCAGTGTTTGTTACGATAACCATTGTTGTGTTATCAAGACCAGCAGCAGCAATCTTAGCTGAGTCAAATGTTCCAAGAACATCTCCAGCTTTAACCTTATCACCTTGATTAACTTTTTGGTTGAAGCCTTCACCGTTCATTGAAACAGTGTCGATACCAACGTGGATCAAGATTTCTGCACCGTTAGCTGTTCTCAATCCATAAGCATGGCCAGTTGGGAAGACGATTGTCACTTCAGCATCAGCTGGTGCATAAACAACATCTTGGCTAGGTTTCACGGCGATACCTTGTCCCATAGCTCCGCTTGAAAATACTGGGTCATTCACATTTGAAAGAGCAACAACGTCACCAACGATTGGTGTTTGGATAACACCTTCGCTAGGTGAAGCAAGAGTACCAGTTACTGCTTCTTCTGTTAAACGGTCAGTTTCAGCTTCAGAAATTGCTCCTGAAACTTCTTCTACTTCATCTTCATAACCAAACATGTAAGTAAGAGCGAAACCAAGTACAAATGATACAGCTACCATAAGAAGGTATTGTAGAAGTTGTCCGTTACCAATGTAAAGCATTGTACCAGGGATGATTGTGATACCATTACCAGTACCAGCAAGTCCAAGGATAGATGCCAATCCACCACCGATTGCACCAGCAATCAATGAAAGGAAGAATGGTTTACGGAAACGCAAGTTAACCCCGAAGATAGCAGGCTCAGTAATACCTAGAAAGGCAGAAAGAGCAGCTGGGAAAGCAAGTGTTTTCAGTTTAGGATTTTTAGTTTTCACACCAACGGCAACAGTTGCAGCACCTTGAGCAGTCATAGCTGCAGTGATGATAGCGTTGAATGGGTTAGCGTGGTCAGCAGCAAGCAATTGAACTTCAAGCAAGTTGAAGATGTGGTGAACACCTGATACGACGATCAATTGGTGAACTCCACCGATTAAGAAACCACCAAGACCGAACGGCAAGTTAAGGAGTGCTTTTGTTCCAAGAAGGATGTAGTTTTCAACAACGTGGAAGACTGGTCCGATAATAAACAAACCAAGAATTGACATGACCAAAAGTGTTACGAATGGTGTTACCAAGAGGTCAAGAACGTCTGGAACAACCTTACGAACAGCTTTTTCAAATTTAGCTCCGACAACCCCGATGATGAAGGCTGGAAGAACGGAACCTTGCAAACCTACAACTGGGATAAATCCGAAGAACTGCATTGCAGTTACTTCACCACCAGAAGCAACAGCCCAGGCATTTGGAAGTGAGCCAGATACGAGCATCATACCAAGGACGATACCAACGGCTGGGTTACCACCGAATACACGGAAGGTTGACCAAACAACCAATCCTGGCAAGATGATGAAGGCTGTATCTGTAAGGATTTCTGAGTAAATCTTCACATCATCTGGAAGTGTAATTCCAAGAGCAGTCAAGAGACCACGAACACCCATGAAGAGACCAGTCGCTACGATAACTGGGATGATTGGAACGAAGACGTCACCGAATGTACGGATAGCACGTTGGAACCAATTTCCTTGTTTTGCAGCTTCTGCTTTCATTTCAGATTTTGTAGAAGTTGGCAAACCAAGAGCTACGACTTCATCGTACATCTTGTTTACTGTACCAGTACCAAAGATGATTTGATATTGACCTGAGTTAAAGAAGGCACCTTGAACTTTTTCCAAGTTCTCGATAGCATCTTTGTTAATTTTCGCTTCATCTTTAACCATCACACGGAGGCGAGTCGCACAGTGAGCTACACTGTTGACGTTCTCACGTCCACCCAAGGCTTCGATGACTTTTTTTGCAATTTCTGTATTGGTCATTTGCAAAAATCTCCTTATAAAAAAATTTGTTCTTATTTGAAAGCGATTTTACTCGCCCTACGAGTATTATTTTATCATCTTTCAAAAATATGTCAAGCGTTTTGCAGAAATTTTTAAACCCTTTCTTTTTTCTCTGATTATTTTTGCTCGTTTTTGAGGAAAATTCTCTTTTTCCTCAAAAAAATATCTTTAAACTTGAGGAATCAAGGCTTTTATTTATATTTTCTTTCATTTTTTCGTGAAAATTTGCTAGATCTCCTTTACTTAATTTCTAGCAATCGTTTGACATATTTTTCTTTTTTTTAACATAAAAGACTTGCTTTTTTGGTCGAAAACGTTTACTATTAAGATAGTAGAACTTTAGGAGGAAAGATAAAATGGAATGGACAACAGAGCGTCGCTACAGACGCTATGAAGATTGGACAGATGATGAAATCAAGCAAATCAAGGAAAAGATGGCACAATCTCCTTGGCATACTCATTACCATGTCGAGCCTAAAATGGGGCTTCTCAATGACCCAAATGGCTTTTCCTATTTTGATGGTAAATGGATTCTCTTTTACCAGAACTTCCCCTTTGGTGCAGCACATGGTTTGAAGTCTTGGGTGCAGCTTGAAAGTGATAATCTGGTGCACTTTACAGAAACTGGAGTCAAAGTTTTACCAGATACTCCATTAGATAGCCACGGTGCCTACTCTGGTTCTGCCATGCAGTTTGGCGATAACTTGTTCCTATTTTATACTGGAAATGTCCGCGATGAAAATTGGATCCGTCACCCATACCAGATTGGCGCTTTGATGGATAAGGATGGCAAGATTACAAAGATTGATAAGATCTTGATTGACCAGCCATCAGACTCTACAGACCACTTCCGCGATCCGCAAATTTTTAACTTCAAGGGTCAATATTATGCTATCGTCGGTGGACAGGACTTGGAGAAAAAAGGCTTCGTCCGTCTCTACAAGGCTGTGGACAATGACTACACAAACTGGCAAGCAGTTGGCGACCTTGACTTTGCTAACGACCGCACTGCCTACATGATGGAATGTCCAAATCTAGTCTTTGTAGGGGAGCAACCTGTTCTTCTCTACTGCCCACAAGGATTGGATAAGAGTGTTCTAGACTATGATAATATTTATCCAAACATGTACAAAATCGGGGCTTCCTTTGATCCTGAAAATGCCGAAATGGTAGATGTGTCTCCATTGCAAAATCTAGACTATGGTTTTGAAGCCTATGCAACTCAAGCCTTCAACGCTCCAGATGGACGTGCACTAGCAGTAAGTTGGCTTGGGTTGCCAGATGTTTCTTACCCATCTGACCGTTTTGACCACCAAGGAACCTTCTCATTGGTCAAAGAACTCACTATCAAAGATGGCAAACTCTACCAATATCCGGTCGCAGCCGTCAAAGAACTTCGTGCTTCTGAAGAGGTCTTCTCAAATCGTACTCAAACCAACAACACCTATGAACTCGAGCTCAACTTGGAGGCCAATAGCCAAAGCGAGATTGTCTTACTTGCTGATAAAGAAGGCAAGGGGCTTTCAATCAACTTTGACCTTGTCAATGGACAGGTGACAGTGGATCGTAGTCAGGCTGGTGAACAGTACGCCCAAGAATTTGGTACGACTCGTTCTTGCCCTATCGATAACCAAGCTACTACTGCCACTATCTTCAT
Source organism: Streptococcus sp. GMD3S (assembly GCF_000298695.2). GTDB lineage: Bacteria > Bacillota > Bacilli > Lactobacillales > Streptococcaceae > Streptococcus. The sequence goes on from NZ_AJRC02000008.1 coordinate 73,112, forward strand.
CGACAAGTCAGTCTTTGAAATTTTCATCAATAAAGGAGAAAAAGTATTTTCTGGTCGTGTCTTCCCACATGCAGACCAAAATGGTATCCTGATCAAGTCTGGAAAACCAACTGGAACTTACTATGAATTAGATTATGGTCGCAAAACTAACTGATGTCGCAAAACTTGCAGGCGTCAGCCCCACTACCGTCTCACGGGTCATCAATAAAAAGGGTTATCTATCTGAGAAAACCATCCAAAAGGTTAATGAAGCCATGCGAGAATTGGGCTACAAGCCCAATAATCTGGCTCGAAGTCTCCAAGGAAAATCTGCCAAGTTGATTGGACTTATTTTTCCAAACATCAGTCATGTCTTTTATGCAGAGTTGATTGACAAGTTGGAACACCAACTCTTCAAAAATGGTTACAAAACCATCATCTGTAACAGCGAACATGACTCTGAAAAAGAACGGGAGTACATTGAAATGCTGGAGGCCAACCAGGTCGATGGTATCATTTCTGGAAGTCACAACTTGGGAATCGAAGACTACAATCGTGTGACGGCACCGATTATTTCCTTTGACCGAAATCTATCACCAGACATCCCTGTCGTCTCCTCTGATAACTACGGTGGCGGGGTCCTCGCAGCCCAAACTCTGGTCAAGACTGGAGCCCAGTCTATCATCATGATTACAGGAAATGATAACTCTAACTCACCGACTGGACTGCGTCATGCTGGCTTTGCCTCTATTCTCCCAAAAGCGCCTATTATCAATGTTTCGAGTGACTTTTCTCCCGTCAGAAAAGAAATGGAAATCAAAAATATCTTGACCCATCAGAAACCAGATGCGATTTTTGCTTCGGATGATTTGACAGCTATCCTGGTTATCAAAATAGCTCAGGAGCTAGGTATCTCTGTTCCTGATGAGCTCAAGGTCATCGGCTACGATGGGACTTACTTTATCGAGAACTACTATCCTCACCTGACAACGATTAAGCAACCTATGAAAGAGATTGCCCAACTCACTGTTGATCTTCTCTTGCAGAAGATTGAAGGCAAGGAAGTTGCGACAACTGGTTACTTCTTACCAGTCACCCTATTACCTGGAAAAAGTATTTAAGTACAAAAAACTCAGACGAATTCGTCTGAGTTTTTTATGATCTTAAGTTTTCGAGATAGCGCTGGGCTGTCTCTAAGTTAAAGGTTTTCTCCGATATTAAGCGCTCAACTAGGGGAACAACTTCAGACTCGCTAGCACCAGCTAGTAGAGCTAAGGATTTGGCCTGCAACTTCATGTGGCCTTGCTGGATGCCCGTACTTACCAAGGCTTTGAGGGCCGCAAAGTTTTGGGCAAGACCGATGGACACGATAATTTGAGCTAATTCCTTGGCTGAAGGATTTCCTAGTAGTTCATGACTGAGGGCTACACGTGGGTTGAGTCCAATAGAGCCACCCTTTGTAGCTACCGGCATGGGTAATGTCATCTCACCAACCAATTCTTCTCTTTCCATGTCCAGCTTCCATTGACTAAGACCTTGATAGCGTCCATCTCGACTGGCAAAGGCATGGGCCCCAGCTTCGATAGCACGCCAGTCATTACCCGTGGCGATTAAAATGGCATCAATACCGTTAAAAATCCCTTTATTATGAGTAGCCGCTCTGTAAGGATCAGCCTGCGCAAACTGGCTAGCCAAGGCTATTTTCTCCGCAATTTCTCGTCCTTGGTCCCTTTGGGGACTCAAGTAGCGAAAGGCGATACGACAACTTGCTGTCACCAGAGAATCAGTCGCGTAGTTGGACAAAATTCCCATAAGACTCTGTCCTTGACTGAGTTCTTCTAAGACTGGCTTCAAGGCTTCCAGCATGGTGTTGAGCATATTGGCTCCCATGGCTTCCTGAGTATCAACATGGAGATAAACAACGAGAAAGTCTGTTTCACCTTTGATCTGCTCTACATGTAAATCACGCGCCCCGCCTCCACGTTTGACGATAGAAGGATAGGCTTGATTGGCAAGTTCCAAGAGTTCGGCTTTCTTGCTGGAAATCTTCTCTTGCGCTTGTTCAGGATCAGCAACTTGATAAAGGGCTACCTGCCCAATCATCTGGCGCTCATGTACTTGAGCAGTAAAGCCACCAGACCGCTTGATGATTTTACTTGCATAGCTGGCCGCAGCAACCACTGAGGGTTCTTCTGTCACATAGGGAACTGTATAGTCCTGACCGTTCACCAAAAGTTCTGGAATGATCGAATAAGGCAGAGAAAAAGTTCCTACCACATTTTCACTCAGCTGATCTGCAACAGCTAAGCTGACTTGTTCATCCTGCTCCAGACTTGTTTGCTTGTCAGGACTAAGGAGCGCCTGATCTCGCAACAACTCAAGGCGCTCATGGTATGATTTTTTAGAAAATCCATTCCAACTTATCTTCATTATTTTTCAACCTTGCTATATCGGCGTTGGTGGTCGACAATTTCCACCAAGGCATAGTCTTGATGTTCATAGCCTGCAAATTGGGCTGAGCCAGACTCATCCAACTGCACCTCTTCGAAGAAGACTTTTTCATAGTCTGCAACAGACAGTGCTGTACGTTGTTTGAGTTTGCTCAAGCGATCTTTGTCGAGATAGGCCTCATAGCCTTCGACCAATTCACCACTAAAGAACTCTGAAACCGCTCCACTTCCGTAGCTGTAGAGGGCAATTTTATCTCCAGCCTTCAAAGTTTCTGTATTTTCCAAAAGGGAGAGAAGGCCGAGGAAGAGGGAACCTGTATAGATATTTCCAATCATCTGACTGTAGAGAATGGACTTATCAAAGTTTTCTTGCAGACTATCCTTTTTCTCTTGAGATAAGTTCTTGTCCATCATCTTGCGCAAGCCTTTTAGGGCCAACTTAGGATAAGGCAAGTGGAAGCAGATAGCCGCAAAGTCATCCATAGTCCAATCATAGCGTTTCTTGTATTCATCCCAAGTCGTTGTCAGGCAATCAAGATACTGTTGGGTCGAGTACATGCCGTTTACATAAGGAGTGCTTGAATAGTTCGGACGCCAGAAATCCATGATGTCGCGCGTTTGGGCAACGTTATCATTGTTAAAGGCCATAATGCGCGGATTTTGGGTGATCAACATCGCCACACTTCCAGCACCCTGAGTTGGTTCGCCCGGAGTTCCGACACCATACTTGGCAATATCACTGGCAATAACCAAAACCTTAGACTCTGGAGAATTTTCCACATGCAATTTAGCATAATGAAGGGCAGCTGTCGCTCCATAGCAGGCTTCTTTGATTTCAAAGCTACGGGCGAAAGGCTGAATGCCTAATAGGCCATGAACAAAGACTGCCGCTGCCTTACTCTGGTCAATCCCTGACTCAGTCGCCACGATGACCATATCGATTTCTTCTTTTTCTTTGTCTGTTAAAATAGAGTTGCTTGCACTAGCTGCCAAGGTAACAATGTCCTCAGTCAGTGGAGCAATACTAATTTCATTTAACAAGAGTCCCTTGCTAAATTTTTCGGGGTCAACTCCCCTCGCTTCTGCTAAGTCTTGTAATTTCAAGACATATTGACTGGTCGCAAAACCAATCTTATCAATACCGATTGTCATATTTACCTCTGTTTTTTCATTCATTGTAAAAAATCGTTTCATTCTATTTTATCACAAATAGGAACAAAAGAGAGAAAAAAGACTTGATTCAACAAATCAAGTCTTTGCTTTGATTGTATTAGGAAGAGATTCCTCGTTGTTTTCGGATGTAGTAATAAAGCTTTAGAATCACCGTTCCACTTGCCATTCCAATGGAAATAACGAGGGCTAACATAACCACCAAAGTCGCGCTGGCAATAGCATGGCTGTAATCGCCTGTCACAAAGAAGGCAGTCGTCCGATAGGATAAATAACCTGGCACCAAGGGGGCAAGAATAGCCAAGACAAAGACCACCGCTGGTGTCTTATAGACAATACTTAAAATCTGACTGATGCAAGAGCCAATTACTGCTGCGATAAAGGTCGCGACAATAACATTGGTTGGTTCTTTGAGGACGAGATAGAGGAGCCAAACGCCCATTCCCAAAACACCACCAGGTAGGAGCATGGAGCGTTGAACATTCAGTACGATTAGAAAGGTGATAATGGCGAGTAAACTCGCCACTGCTTGGAGCAAAATACTTGTTAGAGTCATCTTATGTCATCAAAACCAGGGCGACAGAGGTGCCAGCCCCTAAAGCGAGGGTAATGAGCAAAGATTCAAACATCTTGCTCATACCAGAGTTGATATGGTTGGTCATGATATCCCGTACCGCATTTGTCAGAGCAATCCCTGGAACAAAGGGCATGACCGCTCCTGCTATAATCAGGTCTGCCGTCGAAGGAAATCCTGTATAGCGGGCCCAGAACTGGGCGATCAATCCGAAAACAAAGGCACCCGCAAAGGCCGTTACAAAAGGAATGCGGACAAACTTCTCGACGTAGAGAGAGAAGGCAAATCCAAATAAAGTTGCAATAGCTGCACCAAAAGCGTCATAAACATTGCCCCCAAACATAATCGAGAAGAAAGGGGCACTGAGGGTCGCTGCTACAGTCACTTGGAACTTTGTATAAGGAAGTGCTTGATCGCCGATTTCTTTCAGCTTTTTAAAGGCTGTCGAGAGATCAATCTGGCCACCGACAAGCTCCCGTGATACTTGATTGACATCGCAAACTTTTTCAATGTTATAAGAGGATGAGGTCACCCGTTTCATCCGAGAAATATTGGTGTTTTCAATAGAAAAGAAAATAGCTGCGGGCATGGCAAGAACATTGCAATCCAATATTCCCTGCGAATGGGCAATACGGATCATCGTATCCTCGACCCGATGAATCTCTGAGCCACTTTTCAGGAGAATGGTTCCTGCTAGCATAATCACATCAATGACGGCATTCAACTCTCTCGATTCGTCCATTTTCTCCTCCTTTTTCTACTCCCTATATTTTATCACAAAATCTTGTTAAAAAAAATCTTTGTCATGAAATCATGACAAAGATTCGTTTAATCTCGAGAACTTTCGTGAGTTCCTTCACTATTGGATGAACTGCTAGAAGGAGTGTTACCTTGTTGATTTCCTTGTTGGTTCCCCTGGTTTGGACTTGTAGGAGAACCCTGGTTCCCACGTTGGGCAGGATTAGAGGATGAAGTTGACGGTGGTGTTTTTGGTTTGTAGATGGAAAGTTTGATACGCGTACTTGCAAGATCAACCTGTTCTCCTGCTCTTGGCGTTTGACTTACAACAGTTCCTTCTGCCGTTCCTTCAGGAGCAGTCGATACTTCTACAACCTCAATATTCGCTTCCTTCACACCGACAATCTGAGTCAAGTTATTCTTTGTAAACTCGAGACTTGAACCGATGTAGTTCGGCATGCTGACACTAGTCACCTTCTTAGCCACTGTTAAGGTAATCGTAGTGGCTTTTGAGAGATCATAAGTCGAACCCGAAGCAGGGGTCTGTCTGATGACGATTCCAGGTTCGCTTTCATTGGATTCTTCCTCTTCCATCTTGATTAGATTTTCAGGAACCTTCTTCTCCTTGAGTTCAGCTACAACTTCCGTATACTTACGTCCGACATAATTGCTCAATTGGAAGGATTGCTTACCAGAAGAAACAATCAAATTGACCTTGGTTCCTTCTTTTCGGCCACTACCAGCTTCTGGATCCGTTCGAATAACACGTCCTTCTGCTACTGTATCGCTAGCTTCTGACTTTTCTTCACCAGCTTCAAACTTGGATTTTTTAAGAGCTTCCTTAGCCTCGGCAACGGTTTGTCCAGCCACATCAGGAATGGGAATCGTTGCAGGTGTTCTTGACAAAATCCAGACCAAAGAGGCTGCAACCAATAGAAGACTGGCCAAAAGAATCATATAGCGAGCCTTAAACTTCCGTTTCTTGGCTGGTTTTGGCGCTGGAGCCGGTTCTGCCACTGGTTGAGTTGGTTTCTTTAGCTGAGGGCGTTCTTCTTGCGCCGGAGCTTTAGGAATCGATGTTAGTGTACTTTGTGGGACTTTAGGTAAAGTCTTAGTGTCTGCCTTACTCGCATCGTCAAAGACCAGTTTCGGTTCATTGCGACGATTATAAGACAAGCTAGTTGACAAGTCCACATACATTTCAGAAACAGACTGATAACGGTCTGATAGCTTCTTAGCAGTTGCCTTGATGACAACATTTTCTAAAGCCTGAGGGACAGATGGGTTTTCAGCTATGACGGACGGAAGTGGCTTCTGGAAATGCTGGAGGGCAATCGTAACCGCGCTATCCCCATCATAAGGGATATGTCCCGTCAGCATTTCATAGAAGATAATCCCCATTGCATAGATATCACTCTGGAAGGTCGCTTTAGAACCACGCGCTTGCTCAGGTGACAAATAATGAACAGAGCCTAACATTGAGTTTGTCTGGGTCAGACTGGTCTCTGCAAAGGCTACGGCAATCCCAAAGTCCGTGACCTTAGCTGTGCCGTCAGGTGTCAAGAGGATATTTTGAGGTTTCAAATCCCGGTGAACGATTCCTCGAGTATGGGCTAAGCGCATGGCCAAGAGGATTTGCCCCATAATCCGAACTGCTTCTTCATTTGAAAGAGGATAGTGTTCTTTGATATAACGCTTGAGGTCAAGGCCTGCTACGTATTCCATAGCCAGGTACTGTTGACCATCTTCCTCACCAATATCTGTTATCCGAACGATATGAGGATGGTCCAGATCCGCCATGGCTCTCGCTTCACGTTGGAAACGTGCCACAGCAATTGGGTCTGTCTGGTAGTTAGTCCTCAGGACCTTCACTGCCACTTCTTCCCCGTCTAGGATCAAATCCTTGGCCAAGTAAACATCTGCCATGCCTCCTCGACCAATCTGCTTGACAATCCGATACCGCCCGGCAAAAATCTTGCCGATTTGGATCATTCTGCTGCCTCCTCGTTCATGTAAACAAGGGCAACCGTAATGTTGTCTAAACCTCCTGCATTGTTAGCGAAGCGAATGAGGGTTGTCGCCTTGTCTGCTAGGGAAATATCACTGGTTACGATATCATAAATCTCGCTTGCCGAAATCATATTGGTCAAACCATCACTATTGAGCAAGAGATAATCTCCTGACTCCAGTGTAATCATCCCAAAATCTGGCTGGATTTCATCTTTTTGTCCGATAGACTGGGTGATGATATTCTTTTGAGGGTGAGTTTCTGCTTCTTCTGGAGTCAATTGACCAGCCTTGAGCAATTCATTGACCAAAGAATGGTCACTTGTCAACTGGTGGTATTCTTCTCCACGAATCAAACCGATACGAGAATCTCCAATGTGAGCATAGATGGCTTGGTTGTCAATAAACGCAACAGCTTCTAGCGTTGTTCCCATACCTCTGTAGGCTTCGTCCTGACCTAGTTGATGAATTTTTTGATTTTCAATCTCCAGGTAGTGGGCAAACCACTCACGAACTTCATTGACTGAGTCAATTTGAGTATCCACCCAAGCCACACCAAGGTCTGTTACCGCCATCTCACTAGCGATATTTCCTGCACGGTGTCCTCCCATCCCGTCAGCCAAGATGATCATAGTGCGTCCTGCTCGGTTGACAAAGTGATTGACATAGTCCTGATTATTTGTCCGTTTCTGACCAACATCTGTTAATAATGCTATTTCCATTGTGTCAGTTCCTTCCTATTCTGATATCTTGCGAAATTGGCTGATAAAGAATCCATCACTTCCATACAATTCAGGAGTAATCAGGATGCAGCCATCTTTCAGGATATCTTTACATTCGTGTTCTAGTTTAACCTGCTCGAACTCGGGATGACTTTCTAAAAATGCTTCAACAACTTGAAAGTTCTCCTCAGAGACAATAGTACAGGTACTATACGTTATTATACCACCTTTACGTAGTGTTTGACAAACACTACCTAATATTTCCAGCTGAATTTCCTGTAAGGACGTGAAATCTGCTGTTTCTTTATTGTATTTGATGTCTGGTTTGCGACGTAAAAGTCCAATCCCAGAACAGGGAGCATCTACCAAAATCTTATCAAAAGAATCCCGACCGAAAAACTCATGAACCTTTCTGGCATCCAATTTTTGCGTTTGCACTCGTTCTGCCACACCTAAACGCTCCGCATTTTCTTGGATCAAGTCCAACTTATGGTCATACAAGTCCAGAGCAGTTACCTGACCTGTAGCGAGATAAGAAGCTATATGAGCTGTTTTTCCACCCGGAGCGGCACAGGCATCCAGGACCTGCTCATCGCCTTGTAGATCAAGAGTCGGAGCAACCAGTTGACTGGACTCGTCTTGGATGGTTATAGCCCCTTCTGCGAACAAATCATGTCCTGCAAAGTGGCCTTGCTCCTTGACCAGACCAGTGGCCGCTAAAGGGGAATTGGTCGCCTCTAACAAAGCTTTGATTTCCTCTTTTCGGCTCAAGTTGGTCACCCGGATGCTAGCTTTGTTGCGCACCAAGAGACTTTTAAAGATGGCTTGTGCTCTCTCTTCACCGTATTCTTCCTTGAGTTTAGACACGAGCCAAACTGGGAGAGAATAGGCAATGGAATCACGCTTGTTTTTGCGTTTGATACTGTCAATGTCTGGCCAGCCTTCTCGCAAGATACGACGAAGGACGGCGTTGACTAATTTTTCACTGCCTTTTTTACGCGCTTTGGCTAGTTCCACTGCTTCATTAACAACAGCGTGATTAGGAATCTTATCCAGATACCGAAGTTGGTAAGCGCTCAGAAGGAGCAGGATATAGAGCCAGTTATCTAGCTTATCCCGGTCTTCGATAAAGTGGGACAGGTACCATTCCAGAGTCAGTTTTCGGGCTACCGTACCGTAGACAATCTCTGTCACCAACCCCTTATCTGTTGCTGAGAGGTGACTGCACTTGAGGTGTTTGTTTAAGGCAATATTGGAGTATGCTTGGTTGATAAAAACATCCTCTAATACTGCTAGAGCTAGACTTCTAGCCGTTTCTACTTTAGTCACCAAATCGTTCTCCTACAGTCAATGTCCGTCCAACTCCGTTGAGGAAGGAAGCAATGTCCATCTTAGGCTTCCCAGCTGGCTGCACTTGCTTGAGAGATAGAGCTCCTTCAGCCGTTGCGACAATCAATTCCTTTTTGCCAATAGAGAGGATCTCACCTGGATTTCCCTGACCTTCTACTGGTAGGGCTTCATAAATCTTAAAGCGGTCTCCTTTAAGAAAAGTATGGGCAACAGGCCATGGATTCATCCCTCTGATTTGGTTAAAGAGTTGGCGATTGGTTTTAGTCCAATCCAGTTTCTCTTCCTCTGGCTTGATATTTGGCGAGAAAGTGACTTGACTAGGATCTTGTAGTTCAGGTTGGATTTCTCCTGCTAGGTAGCCAGGTAGCGTATCCAAAAGCAAATCGCGACCAACGATTGCCAATTTTTCAAACAAGGTGCCGACATTGTCCTCGTCTGTGATAGGAATGCTACGACGGGAAATCATATCACCTGCATCCATTTCTTTAACCATTTCCATGATGGTCACACCAGCTTCCTCATCCCCTTGAATCAGGGCATAATGAATGGGAGCTCCACCACGGTGTTTGGGAAGAAGGGAAGCGTGAACATTGACCGCAAAGTCCATGCTATCAAGGAGTTTACTTGGGAGAAATTGCCCAAAAGCAGCAGTGATAATCCCATCAGCTCCTAGCTTCATAATGTCTTCCATCTCTGGACTTCCAGATAATTTTTCAGGTTGGTAGATAGGAAGACCTGCTTCTTTGGCGGCCTGCTTGACTGGGGTTTCTTGGATCACTTTTTTACGGCCAACAGCGCGGTCTGGCTGGGTCACAACAGCCAGAATCTCGTAACGGTTGTCTGATAACAACCCCTTCAAAACTGTCGCTGAAAAATCAGGTGTCCCCATAAAGATTAGTTTTGTCATTTCTTCTCCTTCTTATAAAAATTGCTGCGGTTCGTGGTCAATGCTGAGACGAAGCTCGCTATTTTCACGTTCTTGAGTCAAGGCCAAGACCTGATTGAGGGTTGGACCCAGCTCATCTTCTAAACGGTATTTAATCAAAATCTGGTAATGATAAAGGTTGTGGGTACGGGCGATTGGTTTTGGCGTTGGTCCAAGGATTTTACTAGTTTCCGATAAACCTGATCGCAAAATTCCCATGACTTCATAGGCACGTTTGACGACCTCTTCTTCTTTCTTGTGAGAGAGGGTAATCCCAATAGTGAAATAATAAGGCGGATAGCCGAGTTGGCGTCTGATACTCATTTCATAGGCATAAAAACCTTCATAGTCTTGGTCTTTGGCAAATCGAATGGCATAGTGCTCCGGATTGTAAGACTGGATCAAGACCTGCCCAGCTTTTTCCGCACGGCCTGCACGGCCTGCCACCTGAGTTAAGAGTTGGAAGGTTCTCTCGGAAGAACGGAAATCAGGCAGATTCAAGGCCGTATCCGCATTGAGCACTCCGACCAAGGTCACATTGGGAAAATCCAAGCCCTTAGCAATCATCTGAGTTCCCAGCAAGATATCTGCTTCACCTTGGCCAAACTGGTCAAGAAGAGCTTGGTGACTGCCTTTCTTGCGGGTCGTATCCACATCCATCCGCAGAATGCGAGCCTGAGGAAAGAGTTCTGCCAGTTCATCGTAAGCTTTCTGAGTCCCCGTCCCGTAGTAACGAATACTGCGGCTTTGACAGTTGGGACAGACATGAGGAATCCCCTTTGAAAATCCACAGTAATGGCAGTTCATGGTCTTGGTATCCATGTGGAGAGTCAGAGAAATATCACAGTTGGGACAGCTATCTACCGTTCCACACTCCCGACACATAACAAAACTAGAATAACCCCGACGGTTGAGCATGAGGACTGCCTGTTCTTTTTTATCCAAACGGTCTCGAATGGCCTCTAGCAAAGGAGGCGTAAAGTTTGATGTCTCATTCTGCCCGATATAGTCCCGAAAGTCAATCACTTGAACTTCAGGAATAGTGGCTAAAGGATTGGCCCGTTGGGTCAGACGTAAGTGTTGATAGACACCTTTTCCAGCACGCGCACGGCTCTCTAAGCTCGGTGTCGCTGAGCCAAGGACTAGGGCTGCTTGATTGTACTGGGCCCGTAGAATGGCGACCTCTCTAGCATGATAACGGGGATTGCTGTCTTGTTTGTAGCTAGCTTCATGCTCTTCGTCGATAATTATAACACCTAGATTTTTCAAAGGAGCAAAGATAGCTGATCGAGCGCCAACAACAACTTGGGCATCGCCACGCTCAACCTTGCGCCATTCGTCGTACTTTTCACCATTGGACAGGCCTGAGTGAAGAATGGCTACTTTCTCACCAAATCGAGCAATAAAACGCTCCGTCATTTGTGGCGTCAGAGAAATCTCAGGCACCAGCAAAATAGCCGTCTTACCCTTATCCAAGGCTCCTTGGATAATCTGCAAGTAAACCTCCGTTTTCCCACTTCCTGTAATCCCTTGAAGGAGGAATGGAGGCTGTTGACTACCAATAGCACTGACAACCGCATCGCGAGCTTGTCTTTGCTCTGGGTTCAGCTCCAAAGGTGTACTTGCTTCAATGCCTTCAAAATAAGCAGCTGAACGTTGCACTTCCTTTTGGACTAGAGTTAAAGCTCCTTGCTCCACAAAAAAGTTGACTTGCTCCCGTGAGTAGGATTCTAACAAGCTAGCCAGAGGAGCACTTTCAGGATGAGACAGCAGATAATCTCTCAGCTCTGCCTTTTTCTTAGCACGCGCAGAAATCTCAATCCGCTCTAGCTGAGTAGCATCAACCTCATACCAAGACTGGGTCTTGACCTTCTTTTGATCGACTGCCTGGTATTCTAAGCGGAGCAGACCTTTCCTAGTCAAGCGCATCATCTCAGCTTGCTTAGCAAGGTCTAAAGAAGAAAAGACTAGCGAATCTTCTGAACCAAACAAGCGCTCTTTGTCTGCCTGACTCAGACCTTCCAGAGGATAGAGAATCTTGTCATAGCTAGAATTCAGAAATCCTGGAAGCATAGCTTTTAGAATGGAGATTTTATAAGAAAAGACGGACTTGCGTAACTCCTCAGCCAACCAGAGTTGCTCCTGAGTCAAGACAGGAGAAAAATCTAGCACCTCTGCAATCTCCTTCAAGTCCTGACCTTCCATCTCTTCATCCGACTGGGACTCCAGGCCAAGCACAATCCCTTGTATCAAACGATTACCCTTTCCGAAGGGGACATGAACCCGCATACCGACTTCCAGCATCTCTACAAATTCCTCAGGGACCTTATAACTATAGGGCTGGTCCGTCTGCATAAGGGGAACATCCACAATAATCTTTGCGATTGCCATCTTCTCACCTCCTCCTTGTCAGTACATTCTTGCAATAGAAAAAATAAGATTGAGTCCCCCCAACCTTAAATTTTTTCACCATCTTCTTTTTCTTTAGCGATTTGCTCTTTGATTTTCTTTTCTTCTTCTTCTTTGCGGCGTTTTTCTTCTTCGATACGGAGACGAACCGCTTCACGTTTTCCTTCTGGATCTGGGTGAATGGTTACATTTCCAGACTCGATTTCTTCCAAAGCACGAAGAGTTGATTTTTCAGACTTAAACTCTTGAGTTGCTGGCGCTCCTGCTTCTAGTTCGTGGGCGCGTTTTGCTTCCAAGATTACGAGTGAATATTTTGATGGTACCTTGTCCAGCAAGGTATCAATAGAGGGTTTTAACATCATTTGCTTGTACCTGTTTCCTATAGTTTATCGAGTAGTTGGAGATTTTGGCAACATCTCCTGGTAGTGACCAATGACACGGTCCACACGGAAGTGTTCTGCTTCGATCACACGCTTGACACGTTCAGCAGCGAGGGGCACCTGATCGTTGACAATGGCATAATCATACTCACGCATGAGGGCAATTTCTTCCTTGGCTTTTTCGATTCGTTGGGCAATCACTTCAGCGCTATCTGTTCCACGACCTACCAAACGATCTTGCAATTCATCCAAATCTGGTGGCGTTAGAAAGATAAAGACAGCATCTGGAACCTTTTTCTTAACCTGAAGGGCTCCTTGGACTTCAATCTCAAGAAAGACATCGATTCCCTTGTCCAGAGTTTCATTGACATAGGTCAGAGGAGTTCCATAGTAGTTACCGACATATTCTGCATATTCCAACATCTGACCTTGACGGATCAGCTCTTCAAACTCTTCACGAGTACGGAAGAAATAGTCCACTCCATCCACTTCACCAGGACGTTGCGCACGCGTCGTCATCGATACAGAGTATTGAAATTGATTCTCAGAACTCTCAAAAATCTCTCTTCTAACCGTTCCTTTCCCAACTCCTGAAGGACCAGAAAAAACGATTAGCAAGCCTCGGTCTGCCATTATGTCTCCTTTAGTTAGTCTGTGAAATAAAGTAAAATTTCTCTCGGATACTGATGATAGTGTCAGTTATCCTTCTACAGTCTTTCTATCTAGTGTAACAAAAAAGCAGTAATTTTTCAACTGCTCTTTCTTATTTATTTAGCATAATCTACTGCACGAAGTTCGCGAATCACGGTTACCTTGATATTTCCTGGGTAATCGAGATTGTTTTCAATTTTCTCACGAACTTTGTGAGCCAAGATTGTGACTTTGTCGTCTTTGATTTGTCCTGGATTAACCATGATACGGATTTCACGCCCTGCTTGAAGGGCAAAGCTATTTTGCACTCCTTCAAAGCCATTTGCGATTTCTTCCAAATCATGGAGACGCTTGATGTAGCTTTCAAGAGACTCGCTACGAGCACCTGGACGCGCTGCACTCAAGGCATCTGCTGCAGCAACGATCACTGCAATGACGCTTTCGGCTTCGACATCGCCGTGGTGGCTAGCAATGGTATTCACCACAACTGGGTGTTCCTTGTACTTACGAGCCAACTCCGTACCAATCTCAACGTGGCTACCTTCAACCTCGCGGTCAATAGCTTTTCCGATGTCATGAAGGAATCCAGCACGACGGGCAAGAGCTGCATTTTCACCAAGTTCACTCGCGATGATACCAGATAACTTAGCAACTTCAATCGAATGACGCAAGACATTTTGTCCATATGAAGTACGGAACTGCAAGCGTCCCATGATCTTCATCAAGTCTGGATGAAGGTTTGGCGCACCAATCTCGTAAGCAGCAGCCTCACCATATTCACGGATTTTATTGTCAATCTCCTGACGGTTTTTCTCCACCAACTCCTCGATACGAGCTGGGTGGATACGGCCATCCTTGAGCAACATTTCCATGGTCATACGAGCAATTTCACGACGAATCGGATCAAATCCTGACAAGGTTACTACTTCTGGCGTGTCGTCAATGATGACATCTACCCCTGTCAAACTTTCAAAGGTACGAATATTGCGTCCTTCACGACCGATAATGCGCCCCTTCATGGTATCGTCTGGTAAGTGAACTGTAGAGTTTGTTGACTCCGCTACATACTCACCAGCGATACGCTGCATAGCCTGAACCAAGATATCTTTCGCGATCTTGTCTGAACGTTCCTTCACTTCTTGCTCTGCCTCACGAATGCGGCTAGCAATTTCCTTGGTTAAGTTTTCCTCTGTCTGAGCCAAGATAATATCTCGAGCCTCAGTTTGGGAAAGGGAACCGATACGTTCAAGTTCAGCTTCTTTTTGTCTTTCGACTTCCTCTAATTGCTCTTCACGTGCATCAAGGTTTTTTGCTCTATCAGAAATACTTTGTTCTTTTTGTTCAAGTGTTTTTTCTTTGTTCGTCAAATTGTCGTCTTTGCGGTCAAGGCTCGTAGCTCTCTCCGTCAAACGACTTTCGATTTGCTTGAGTTCCTGACGTTCTGACTTAAATTCAGCGTCCACTTCTTCACGGTATTTTCTGGCTTCCTCTTTGGCCTCCAATAGTGCTTCTTTTTTAAGAGACTTGCTTTCGCTCTTGGCTTCATTTAGCAATAAATCCGCTTCGCGCTCAGCTTGTCCTCGTAAATTAGTTGCTTCTTGTTCAGCATTTAGAAGCATCAACTCTGCAGCCTCTTGAGATGATTTCATCTTAGCTGAGATGCTGACATATCCAATGACTAAACCAATGATGACGGCAAAAACAACAATCGCAAGTGTCATGATTTCCATGTTTTTACCTCATTAAATTTGTTTATCGAATGACATACATTCCTTAATATTCTATCACAAAAAACCGATTTTCACAAACCCAAATTGAAGAGTTTTGTGTGAATTTTTGAAGAAATCCCTTAGATTTTCAAGTAAAATTAAGAATCTTTAAAAATTTAAATTTCCACGAAAAACGAAGCAAAAAAGCCTACCTTTCAGTAGACTTAGTAATGATCTTTGAAGGACAAGAAAGCCACGCTATCTCCATCTATTATATAAATCAAGCGATTTTCTGCATCAATGCGCCGCGACCAAGCTCCTTGATAGTCATACTTGAGTGGTTCTGGTTTCCCCATTCCTACAAAAGGATCGCGTTGAATATCCTTGATTAATTTATTGATCCTTTTTAATGTTTTCTTATCTTGGTTTTGCCAATAGCAATAATCCGCCCAGGCATCTTCTGTAAATTTGAGCAGCATTCCTCACTCCTCAATCACATGCACCTGAGTGCTTCCAGCACGAACTTGAGCCATTCCTCGCAAGACCTTGTCAGAAAGTTCCTTATTTTGAGCGATTCTCAGGGTTTCCTGAATACTATCCCACTCGCTCTTTGAAAGGACTACAATATCCTCATCTGGATTTTTATTGACCACCGTCAAAGGCTCAAATTCATCATTTACCTTCTTCATGTAGTCCTTTAAATGATTTCGGAATGTTGAATAAAGAACTGCTTCCATAACCATACCTCGTTTTACCTCTTTTCCACTATTATACACAAAAAGAAAGAAATTGTCAGGAACTTGTACAAGATTTTTCTTTTCTATCTATTTATTCGAAAATATTCTAAAAAAGCCTACCTTTCAGTAGACTTAGTTTGTTTCTATTCTAATCGGAACCCTGCCAAAATTCTGTTCTGCTATACTTGGGTGTCCTAGTTGGTAAATCTGGTCTGCCTTTTGAGTCATAGCATCCCAAGGTTCTTTGCCAATTCGACTGACTAGATGGACCTGGCCTTTCAGAGACTTGAGGTGTTGTCTGCCTTTTTCAGTAAAGCCAAGGACATGGATGCCTTCTGGCAAGTCGCTTTCTCTGGCCTGCACCAAGATATAGGTCAAGAGTCGTCGTACACGCGCCTTGGTATAACGCTTTGTCGCAACCGCCTCGACCAATTCGTCAACAGACTGGGCTGTTTTGATAGCTTCCTTGATACGCACAGCCATTTCTTGATTGACCTGATAGATGGTGGTTAGGTCTGGATTTGACAAGATTTGATAGCGGAGCAAGGTAAAATAGTCATCCCAACTCACCCTACACGCCAACTCAAAGAGGTCAAGAGAAGGCATAAAGCGTTCTAAGAAATCTTGGTCTGATTGATGCTGACGGAGGGCTGTTGCTGAGGCAAAGTCCACTTCCTTGTCCACAGAATGATAACCAGCCCCCTGACGCTGAATCGGATGGAGTTTGATTCTACGTCCCGCAACCCCCTTGGCATAGGCCAAAGCTAGAACATGATTGGGTGTATTGCCTGAAAAATCAAGACCTGCAAATTCCTTCCACATGGCTTGGGTTTTCTGAGGATAGGAAAGGGAATCAGGCAGATTTTCCACAAATTTCTCCATCTCAGTGCCTTGCTCCGTGTATAGGTCAGCAATTTTCTGATAATCCAGAACTTCCTCCGTCCCGAAAGCGAGGGTATCAATGCCCAAGCGAGCCAAGATATCCACAGCTCCTTGGCCAAAGAAATCTGCCGCCTGAACACTGACTAAAAAGGGCAATTCCACTACCAGATCTGCTCCATTTTCCAGCGCCATCTGAGCCCGTGTCCACTTGTCTACGATAGCAGGTTCTCCACGCTGCATGAAATTCCCAGACATGGCAACGATTTTCAGTCCCTCCGCCTGCTCAAGCAAGTATTTGTGCCCATTATGAAAAGGATTGAACTCTGCGATAATACCTGTGATGGTCATGATGTTCTCCTACTTCTGCGCGACAAAAAACCAACGGGTGCTGGTTTCTGTTGGCTCCTTGTCCTCAAAGTCCGCATAGAGTTTGAAAGACTTGAAACCAGCCTGCTCCAGCAAAATATCATAGGTCAAAACTTCATAGGTCCGCTCCTCATGCACTTCATCGTGACGACTAAAGGAACCGTCAGCCTCCTTGATAAAGAAAGTCAACTCATGCACGATGGAGTGAGGAGCTTCGTCCTCATAGGTATCCCAAAGCATGGCAAAATCTTCCGCATTTTCATGGTAGGAATAGCCTGGAAAAACCTCATCTGTCTGGTAGGTCGAATGCACATCAAAGATGAATACTCCGTCTTCATTGAGGGCATTATACACTTCTTTAAATACGTCCCCTACCTCCACCTCATCCTGCATGTAGCAGATAGAGTCCGAGTAACACGTAACAAAGTCGTACTTACCAGCCTTGGATAAATCCAGCATATTACCTTCGATAAAATCAATCTTTTGCTTGGCTGAAGTAGCTCTTTTCTCCGCAATCTTCAGCATATCAGCGCTCAAGTCAAGTCCTGTCACATCAAAACCAGCTTGAGAAAAGCGGACAGACTGGATACCTGTTCCACAAGCCAATTCCAAGAGTTTCTTTCTCTCCTTGGTCTTTGGCAAATGACGGAGGGAAAAATCCGTCCATTTATCGTATAAACTGTCATCCATGACCGCATCATAAACAGCCGCAAAGGTTTCATAAGTTGCCATAATCATGATACCAAGTCCGCCCGTAATCGGAATGAAAATTAGGAGCTTGACGATGGAGCCGAGCTCCAAGGAAGGCTATCTATTTTCCGACGATTACAGGACGGGTTCAAATCCTTTCTAAGATACAAAGAGCGTTAAAGACTAAGAGAAAATAGGAAACTTTCTGCTGTATCATCAGATACAAAGGAAGTTACTCTTTTTCTCGCAGCTTTTAGCTCGTGTTCAGTTTCAAGATCAACCAAACACGTCGCCCTCACCTTTCCATCAATTTCTTTTAAAATAAGCAAAGAAACCCAGTTGACTGCAACTGAGTTCATATCCTATGCTAAGGCTTCTGAAATGTCTATTGAGCTCGCCTCATGCCATAGTTTTTCTAAGTTATAATGGGCACGCATTTCTTCTGAGAAGATATGCACAACGACACCACCGAGGTCTAGCAAAACCCAGCCTCCAGCTGCATCGCCTTCGACATGGCTGCCTTTAACACCAGCTTCGGCTACTTTTTCACGGATATTGTCAGCGATAGCATCCAACTGGCGGCTATTCATTGAGCTCGTGATGACAAAGTAGTCCGTCACGCTGGTCAAATCTTGTACATCAAGTGCGAGGATATCCTCCGCACGTTTCTCATCAGCCGCTTTCACGACTAGTTCTAGTAATTCTTTTTCGTTCATTTAGTCCTCTTTCAAATAGTGCACAAAGGCGTTATAGGTTTCAAGGGTTTGGGGATAGATGGGTAATCCCTGATGAGCTAGATGCTCCACGGTACGAGCTGTTTCGTAGGCCACTGCCTTATTGAGCGATAGCTCAGCAATTTCACGCGCCACATCCACACCTGGAAAGGCGCGGTTATGCTCGATATAATCTGCAACGTAGACAACCTTGTCTAGGTCTGTCATCTGACCAGCACCGACTGTATGGATTTCAATAGCTCGCAGGATTTCTGAATCATGCAAATCCAAATCTTCCTGAATCTTGTAGATACCAACCATGCCATGCCAGACATTATTGCCCCAGTTTTTGAGGTCAGGGTCTAGCTGATAATGGTCAATCAAGTCTAGAAATTCCTGATCTGACAGCTTTTTAGCATAATCATGAAGAAGGCCTGCTAGACCAGCTTTCTCGGCATCGACTCCAAATCGTTTCGCAAGTTCTATGGCTGCACGCTCTACACCCAGACAATGGGTTAAGCGTTTTTCAGGCAGAAGCTCTGCCATTTTTTTCAACAAAGCCTCGCGGGAGCAGTTGATATAGTCTTGGTATGCCATCAGTAAAGCCCCTCCTTCTCGATGTAGTCTAGCACTGGCTGAGGTAGGAGAAAGTTAGGTTTCCGACCTTGGGCAATGAAGTCACGCACCATGCTGGACGAGATGTCCATGAGAGGCACATCCACCCAGATAACTGGATAGGAAGTCCCTGCCTTGTAGCGTGGACGCTGAACCCCTACAAACTGAACCATGTCGACCAGCTCATCAATTCGGTACCACTTAGGCAGATAGTCCACCATATCAGCCCCGATAATGAAGTAATAATCCGTATCTGGATGTTGCTCTGTCAAAATCTTCATGGTGTCGTAGGTGTAGGAAATGCCCTTACGCTCTAACTCAATGGTTTCAATGTCCAGACCTTCAATCCCCTCAATCGCCAACTCAAGCATCTTGAGCCGATGGTGCTCGGGAATGGTTTCCTTTTTATCTACATGAGGTGGTTGGTATTCGGGCATAAGCAGGACCTGATCTAGTCCCAACTGTTGTCGTACTTGGTCCGCCACAACAAGATGGGCATTGTGAACAGGGTTAAAATTTCCGCCTAAAATCCCGACTTGTTTGCGTTTTTTCTCCTTGATTTCTGGCTCCAACTCTACCTTGGTAAAGGGAGTCAATAATTCGATTGCCATAGGCTCGTCTTCCTTTAATTCTCTGTATAAACAGTTGTTTGGAGTAGGTTTTAGATTTCTTTGACTTTCTTGGAAATCTTGCGATTTTCTTTCTTGCTAGATTGTTTATACAAAATCAAGATGCGTCCGATTTTTTGGACCGTATCCACACCGATTTCTTCTTCCAAGATTTCAGCTACTTCGTGGATGTTTTCATCTGTGTTTTGCAAGAGCGTAACTTTAATCAATTCGCGAGCGTCAAGAGCTTGACGGACGCTGGTTTTGATTTGGTCGTTGAGACCATTTTTCCCGATTTGGATGATGGGTTTGAGGGTGTGTGCCTGGCTGTTGAGGAAGGCACGTTGTTTTGATGTTAATGACATAATTTCTTAAAAAGAGTTTCTTTTAATACTTTTCTGAAGTGGTGACGGACGTCAGCAAAGTCCTTCGGACTTTCATGACTAAAATTTGAGCCTAAGGTCTCAAATTTTCCGCAGTTGGTACAACTCCTTGTACCAACTGACACCACGGCGAAAAGTATTCGTTATGGGCTCGCAGAGCTCGCCCTAATCCAGACAACTCTTTCCTTTCTGTGTTTAAATGATTGCTTTGCGTGTGACGACGGCGACGCCTTCTGGTGCCCAGACGGCGACTTTGGCGGTGCCTGTTACGCGGATCCAGCCGAGTCCTGAGATGACTAGGTCTGTCTTGTCCTTGATGGTAAATACATGTTGGACTAGTTTTGGAAAATCTTCTTTTTCTTTGCTATTTGGTGGTGTGAGAAGAGTTCCCAGATGCTTGTCATAAAAGGCACTAGCGCCTTCTAGCTTGGTACGGTGGAGTTTGAGTTCATTGTCAAAGAAGGCTGTGAATCCTTGCTTTTCTCCTGATATGAAGTCAAAGCGTCCGAGACCACCTAGAAACAGGGTTTGTTCAGGGTTAAGCTGATAGGTTTTTGGCTTGATTTCCTTTTTAGGGCTGACATACTTGAGGTTTTTAGCCGTCAAGTAGTGGGCCATCTGGTGGCGGTGGATAATCCCCGGTGTATCGTAGATATAAGACCCGTCGTCAAGCGGGATCTCAATCTTGTCCAAGGTTGTCCCTGGAAAGCGTGAAGTCGTAATGACATTCTGATCACCCGTTATTTCTTGAATAATGGAATTGATGAGGGTTGACTTTCCAACGTTGGTTACCCCAACTACGTAGACATCGCGGCCCTTACGATAATGCTCAATCTTATCAATGACTTCTTTGATGGCATGCTTGTTTTGGGCTGAAGTCAGGACAACATCTACTGGACGAAGCCCTTCTTCGTGGGCACGTTCCATGAGCCACTGACTAATCTTGCTTGGCTTAACTGACTTGGGCAGGATATCTTTTTTATTTCCCACCAAGAGGACATCATTGCCCGATACAAAACGTGGTAAGCCTGGGATGACAGAGCCATTAAAGTCAAAGATATCAATGACATTGACCACCAAGGCATCACTGTCTCCCACCTCGTGCAAGAGTTTGAGAAAATCATCGTCTGTCAACTGGACATCCGTGATTTCATTGTAGTGACGGAGACGGAAACAACGTTGGCAATAGACTTCGCCAGTCTCCAAACCTTTTTCAAGTGCCGACTGGGGGGTAAAGCCAAGTCCAGCCTTGTCTGTCGTCTGAATGGCTGCTCCACAACCAATACAGAGAATTTCTTCCATAGTTAGATTCCTTTTTTATATGTAATCGGTCCGTACTTTTCAGTGATTTTTCGCATGACACGGCGCTCGCGAACTCGGTTAATCTGCGTTTTGATAGAGTCATGTTGGACCAAGGGCTTGACCAAGATCGAGCGAATACCTGCACGGTGAGCTGCTCGTATATCCGTCATAAGTTGGTCGCCGACCATGACCACTTCATTTTTCTCATAGTGGAATTCCTTCATGGCACGGTCAATCCCAAAAGTGAAAGGCTTCAAGGCCCAATAAACGTAATCAATCCCAAACTTCTCAACTGCGCGTTGTACCCGTTTTTTGGTATTATTTGAAACAACAATGATGCGAATACCTGCATCACGAAGGTCATGTAGCCATTGCTTCATCTCTGGCGTCCCATCAGGGTTGTTCCAAGCAATGAGGGTATTGTCCAAATCGACCAAAACAGCCTTGATCCCCTGCGCCTGCAGACTTGGGACTGTCAGATCATAAACTGCTTCCACAGCAAAATCTGGCATGTAATTTTCAATCGCCATTCTGGCTCCTTTTCTTTTTAATTTCTAGCAATATTCTTTAAATATTGGGCTAAGACTACCCATAAAATGAGACTAGCTAGCAAAATATAAATCCAAGCATTTGGTTCATTTGCAAACGGTAAGGGAACATTCATTCCGAAGAATCCTGTAATAACCGCAAGGATAGCTAGTAAGACTGAGATAATTGTCAAAGTTGTCAAATTATCATTTAGATTATTATTTAGGATGTTGTTGTAAGAGGCTGAGAGTTGTTGCAAAACTTGAGAAATCAAGTCTGTCATCGAAACCAACTGATGCGCTTCAATCATGGCATCGTCAAACTGTTCTCTCTCAACTTCGTTAAAACTGCGATAAAGGGCATGTCCTTGGATATGTTCCAAGAGGAGACGATTTTGTTTGGCAGCAGCAGTCAGGTAAACCATACCAGTTTCCAAGTCAGAGAGAGCAAAAAGATTTTTTTTAGTTGTTTTTTGACGAAGAAGTGCACTGATTTCATCCTTACCTTTATCCATCTCTTCAATCACTGGATAATAAGCATTGCTAATAATCTCTAAACTGGCAAAAAGAAATTTGTAGATTGAAACAACTTCATGGCTTTCAAGGTAGGATGCCATTCGTTTAATCACATAACTATTCTTGTGGTTGCTAATTGTGATCAGCCGTTGTTTTTCAACGATAAAGGTCATCGGAATCGCTTCATAATATTCTTTGTCTTTTTCTAAGTCAAGAACATTATAAATGAAGGTTACCGTTCCCGTTTCACGGTGATAGTCCATGTGGGCACGCTCATTTCTATCCAGAGCATACTCGATGGTTTCCTTGTCCAATCCATAGACATCCGAAAGGTCTTCCATGTTTTTAATCTTGTCTACATCAAGGTCTATCCACGTACAATCGTGACCTAATTTTTTCTCTACAAATAGCATACTCTCTCCTTTACCAAACTCCTTCTATTGTACCACAAATCTGCTAAAATAGCCGGCCTATTCAGTACGAGATAGATTGCTGACGACGGTGATATTACGATTTGGAACAAAGTGAAGGGCTTGATCGTCACCTCGCAGTTGAGTTGTACGGATCCCTACGCTAACGACCTTTCCAGAAACGGTAATCGGTCCATTTGTGAGAACCACTTCATCGCCCACATCAAGCTGGCGTTCAAAGAGGATGAAAAAGCCATTGATGACATCGGATAGAAAGCCTTGCGCCCCCATACCAATGGCCACCCCGGCAATCCCCGCACCAGCAAGGAGGCTAGAAACTGGCAAACCTAAAATAGACAGGATACAGTAGAGCAGAAAGAAATAAAGAATGTAGTTAAAGACATTCTCCAGCAAACGGGAGATAGTCTTTTGTCTTCCTGCATCTCGATTGGAAAATTTAAGCGAGGGCTTGACAATCTTTCGTACAGTTGCATGAAGCATCTTTTTAGCTATATAAAATAGTAAAAACAAAATCAAAAGAGAAATCACCTTGGTCAAGAGATTCTCTAATATGGTTGTTAAATCAAGTTTATCAAAATAGCGTTGAAAAAAATCTTGCATATAAAACTCCTTTTCCCTATTATACCATAAAATCGCCCTTCTCTTTTCTTTCATAATTATTCAATTATCGGCCCTATTTTCAAAATATCACTTGCCTATATAGCATATTTATACTATAATTATAAACAATACATTTGAAGGAGACTGCTATGAAACGAATCATTAGAGCCTGGACCAAGGCAAGCCTCATCAAACGAATCCTTATTGGAATGATCTTGGGAGCTACATTAGGAATGCTCTTTCCAAACCTTACAGGAATTGGCCTGCTTGGAGATCTCTTTGTAGGTGGACTGAAAGCCATCGCTCCTATTTTGGTTTTTGCCCTTGTTGCCAATGCCCTTTCCCAACACCAAAAGGGACAAAACACCAATATGAAGACGGTTATTTTCCTATACTTGCTCGGAACCTTTGCTGCTGCATTGGTAGCCGTTCTAGCTAGTTTCTTACTGCCTGTACAAATCACCCTGACCAACGCAAATACAGAAGTTGCTGCTCCTGACGGTATTGGTCAAGTCCTCAGCAATCTACTACTCAAACTGGTGGACAATCCCTTGAATGCCATTGTTGAAGCCAACTATATCGGGATTCTCTCTTGGGCAGTTATCTTTGGCTTGGCTATGAGAGAGGCAAGTAAACACAGTAAAGAATTACTGAAAACCATGGCGGATGTCACCTCTAAAATCGTAGAATGGATTATCAACCTAGCTCCCTTTGGGATTTTAGGCTTGGTTTTCAAGACCATCTCTGACAAGGGCATTGCTAGTTTGGCTAACTACGGTGTCCTCCTAGGACTTTTGATTGCTACTATGGCCTTTGTTGCTCTCATCATCAACCCGCTCATCGCCTTTCTCTTTATGAGGAAAAATCCCTATCCCCTTGTTTTGAAATGTCTACGTGTCAGTGGTATTACAGCCTTTTTCACTCGTAGCTCTGCCGCCAATATCCCTGTCAATATGAAACTCTGCCAAGACTTGGGACTGAATCCTGACACCTACTCTGTCTCCATCCCGCTTGGTTCGACCATCAATATGGCTGGCGCTGCAGTTACCATAAATGTCCTGACCCTGGCTGCTGTCAACACACTCGGAATCTCGGTAGACTTTGGGACAGCATTTGTGCTCAGTGTCGTGGCTGCCATTTCTGCCTGCGGGGCCTCTGGAATCGCTGGGGGATCCCTTCTCCTCATTCCTGTAGCTTGTAGCCTCTTTGGGATTTCCAACGACTTGGCTATGCAGGTTGTCGGAGTCGGTTTTGTGATCGGAGTCGTGCAAGATTCCTGCGAAACAGCCCTGAACTCTTCAACAGATGTCCTCTTTACAGCGGTTGCCGAGTATGCTACAAACCGAAAACTTCGCCCCTAGTCTCTGACTCCTCGTTAAACACTTGATTCTATTAGTTTAGGAAATTTTCATGTCTCTCACTCAACGCACGACCAAACTGGTCTTAGCGACCTGTCTCGCTTGTTTACTCGCTTATTTTTTAGATTTATCATCAGCAGTTTCAGCTGGAATCATCGCTCTCTTAAGCCTCTCCGACACACGCAGAAGCACGCTGAAATTAGCACGTAACCGCCTCTTTTCCATGCTCCTAGCGCTGGCTATCGGTGTTCTAGCCTTTCAGCTGACAGGTTTTCACATCTGGAGCCTGGGCCTCTATCTGGCTCTCTATGTACCTCTTACTTACAAAATGGGCTGGGAAATCGGCATCACCCCTAGCAGTGTCTTGGTCAGCCATCTCTTGGTACAGGAGTCTACCTCTCCAGAGCTCTTGCTTAATGAAGTGCTCCTCTTTCTCATCGGGACAAGCTTTGCTCTATTGGTCAACCTTTATATGCCCTCTCG
This sequence comes from Streptococcus sp. GMD3S, assembly GCF_000298695.2. Classification (GTDB taxonomy): domain Bacteria; phylum Bacillota; class Bacilli; order Lactobacillales; family Streptococcaceae; genus Streptococcus. The sequence goes on from NZ_AJRC02000008.1 coordinate 98,387, forward strand.
TGAGAAAGCCATCCAAAGCTACCACCTTCAGGTCGAGGAAAAGTTAAAAGACATCCTGCTTCGCTTTAAATACTATCTGTCAAGAGGAGACGGACGCAATCAAGCCCAACTCGTTGACCAATTAGACAAGCTCCTCGATGAAGCTCTTAAACTGGTCTACCTGGATCACTCGGATCATCTCTTTCACCAGACGGACTACCACATCCATTACTTTGAGATGAGACAGCGACAAAGTCGCATCCTGCGAAATATGGCCCAGCAGATCAATACCTGTCATCTGGCCGCAAGTGAGAGTTTGATCTTGGCCCAGCTCTTTTCTAAGATTGCTGCCCAGCTAAGTCAGACCAATCCTGCTCATGACCTACTTGATGACATCGAACGCTATCTGCAAGTCTTCCGCAATCGGAGTCTCCCTAAAACACGTGAGGAGTTTGAAACCCGTGCTACCCTCCTGCAACTACTACGCGAAGCCGAAACCTTTATCCAGGTTAAGGTCGATTTTTACCAAAAATATGGAAACTAAAACGCAAAGAACCTCAGAGAATTCCTCTGAGGTTCTTTTGTTTTGCATTTGGAAGGGAAGTTCTTCCTCTCGTACTATTCTCAATAAAGAAATAGCAACTCCTAGTCGTCCATCACACCACCTGTAAGTTGGTACATGAGGTAAATGTGCTCCAAGACTTTTACCTTATCCATGTGGTCTACATCTTTAAAGCCTCCTAATGCCAAAAGTGGAACGAAACCGAAACACTCATCGTAGGCTAATTGAGCATGTTTGGCAACAGCTTGCCTATATAAATTAAGTTCAAAGTTATCAGTCACATATGAATTATCTAAAAATCGAATGAATAAATCCAGACCCTTACAAATAATATCCATATCCTGAATATTATATTGGACAATTCCCACGTAGGCATTCTTTTCCCAAGTAATAATATCTCCAAATGCCGTCACAAACATTGGAAAAGCAATGTCTCCTCTGAAATAGCTATTTTGGAGAAGCTCTAGATAATCATCTGGATTGATGACTTTTAGATAACCATCTAAAAAGGTTCCCAGACCATCTTCCTGCCAAATTTGTAGCAACTCCGCTGGAACTTGACCCTTATACTTTTCAATCACTTCTTGGGGCATGTCTGACACTTTAATAAAGTTTTCTAGCATGTTTTCCTCCTTTTTCAGTTTATAGACAAAACTATTAGATGCTATTCCCCTCATTCATAGAAAATCTAAAATAGGTTGCTTTCCCTCCCAAATAAGTCGGGTAGCTTTACGAAGCAGAAAAAACTTCCTCATCTTGCTCATTCAGAATCGCTTGAATATCTCCACCATTAACTACTACTAGGTAGTCCACTGGTAGAATCAAAGATTTTATTAGTTTTGGATTCTTTTTCAATATTTCAAAAGCATACATAGCAACAAAATCATCTGTATCTTGATTTTGATAGCCAATAAACCAGCCCGAATCACCTTTTCGATCAGTGTCTTGTCTCTGCAAATAGTAATGTTCGCACTCAAAGACACCTTTGGCCAACACTATTTTCTCATCAAATCTGATTTCAGAAGCTTCAATATTAAGCTCTTTAGCTAGTGTGCTTTGTTCAGACTGAATCCAAAGAGCCAAGGTCAAATCATCAGTAAACTCTTTAAAAGGGGTTGTTTCATAGTTGACTGACACTATCCTAAATTGGTCCATGTTCAATTGAACAAGTTTATATATGTTGAAACCGATTTGTATTAGCAGGCCATCTTGTATTCGTTCCTTCGAGGGCAGTACATTCACAACTTTGAGCCATTCCTCAAAAAGACCTTCAGAGAATGTCCCGTAAAAGATCAAACCATTCTTCTCTACTTTTGTATCAAGCACTTCCGTCATTTTTCAACCTCCTGAAAATTTCATTTTGTAGCTTCGTTCTAGCTTCACGCTCCAAAGCTATCATTTTTTCTCTTATCTCAGCCGGAATATCTCCTAATTTGGAATGCCCCTGCCAATCACTCCAAGTTTTAGACCCTTTGGAACTATTGGTAGGTTTACCTAATCCCATAAAATTATCCTCAAGATTCAAAACCTCTACCTTATCAACATCAGATAGAGGAGCAAATCCATCCATTTCGGTAATTTCTTTCATAGAGACAATATGGTCTGCTTCGAGGGTTTCAACTGGATAACCATAAATTGGATCAAATTTTTCTCCATCAATATTATTGACATGATCGCGTATCTCTTGACTTGGTGTTTTCTTGCGAAGAGAATTATATTCTTCTTTTGAAATTCCTTTAGAAGTACTCGCTACATCATCACTATGCTTAGCCAACTGCTCGCTGGCTTCTTGGCGGAATTCTTTACTTGCTTTCTTGCCGACTTGTTCTGCCGCTTCTTTCATGCCTCGAGCGACATCATCAGATGCATTGTGGACACGGGCACCACTTTTTGTAAAGTTGTCACTAAAGTTTGCTGGCTCTACAAACCTAGTATACCATAAAACCTATAGACCAACGTTTGATAAACCAGAAAAGACCACCATTAAGGTGGTCTTTTCTCCAATTTCGTGCCTTATTTCCAATTACGAAGGTCGCATGTCAACTGGGAGCGAGGTTGGACTCACAACTGATATTGATGAGGTTAAAAATAGGAAAAACTCCCCTCCGACCCCCTAGACGAAGATAAAAAATTTATTACACTACAGAAGGTCTCATAAAATCATAAACATCTATCTGATGTTCTTCAAACAATTCCTCTAACTTCTGTGCTCCCACTTCGGCTCCATGCTTTTCTATAAATTGAAGCTCAGCTTCTGTAATCGGGATAGCTTGTAACCACGTAACATACTCTTCATCAAAATCAAAAGATTCTAAATCCCACAAGAAAGGCTGAGTGAAGAATATATGATTTACTTTCGCATTGGGATAGTAATTTCTAATAATATTTGGATAGACTGCACCTGGAGAGATGCTGTACTCTCCCCTCACAATATTAAAACCACAGTCTGCTATAATATTTGGAAAATATTCCAGCTCCGCATCAGCTGCTCCAATGATTTCAACTCTTAAAGGCTTACCATTTATTCGACGATAAATGGTATATTCTGATAAACCGATTGTTGCTGCAGTTGTTAAATAATCATCCGGACAATTCTCTCCAATGAATAAATCTAATTTGTTATCGTGATTTCTAAATGTATAGGCTTGAGGAACTCCCCCTACAGCCCTTGCAATTTCCTGTGCAATTTTAATTTTATCGTATTTCATTTGATTCTCCTCTTAAAGTTTGCTGGCTCTACAATCCCAGTATACCATAAACCTTATGGACCAGCGTTTGATAAACCACAAAAGACCACCTAAATGGTGGTCTTTTATCAAACAAACTATTTCCCATTATGTTCTCTTTGGAAGGCTTCCATAGCCTTGAACTGTTCTAGTTCTTTTTCATTAGCTGGTTGCTTGCCGAGATATTTATATTCAAACAAGTCCATTCGAGCACTTGGACCATAACCACTTTCCAACCATGGGGCATAATCGAAGTCTACTGATAATTTATTATTTTCATCTAAGTGAATAATACAAATATACCAATCTGCCAAGTCGTTCTCAACAAATACTTTTTTTAATTCTTGCGACTTCTCAAACAATCGATCTGTTTGACTATAAATTTCGAATTTATCTACACCAAAATCTCTAGGAATGTATAAATAATAGTGATATTCATTCTTATATTTAAAATAAAAATAAACTTCTCCACTACATGTTTTGTCCATTTCAATTACAATATACAAATCATCCCACTCTACTGGAATCATATCGTTGGCTTGATGCACGATTTCGATAATTTTTTCATTCATTAGTTCTTCCATTTTATCCTCCGATTTGCTTGGATCTTTTTTTCGTGTTTAGTATTCCTCATCTGCGAATGGAACTGCATCCTTACTGATAGGTCACTATCATAAAAATAAGGAGCAATACAAACAGTGCTATACTGAGCAAGAGGGTTACAATTTTTACCAATCGGTTGTTCTGCCAGTATCCTGGTTTTCCGATATTGCTGGTCGCATCCATGGAAAAGAGTTGGCTTTGGCGAGGTTGGATGAGAACCAGGACAATCAAGGCGACGGCTAGGATTATTCCTATAATCATCAAAACTTCCATCAATTTCACCTCAAGATTCCTAATAATGTAAAGATCAGGGTAAGAAGGATGAGCATGCCGAGTAAAATGGAGAAGGTTTTACTGATCTTTTCTCCTCGGCTAGGCTTTTCTTTCTTAAGCGCTCCTTGCTTTAACTCTTCCATGCGTCCTTCGACATCCTTGTAAAATAAATCTTTTTTAGTCATGTCCTTCCCCTATTATCCTTCCCATCCTCTCTTGGTAAGTAGCCAAGTCCACATAGTTAGTATGGCGACCTTGATGTCCAAGGGCTTGGCCCATCTTGTCAAGACTGCTGAGAGCTTCTTGAATCTTCGCAATCATGTCTCCAACAGTCTGCAAATTAAAGAGGTGTTCTGGAGCTGTGTAAGGTCTGTTATGAGCTGTCTGGTCAAAGGCTAGGATGAGTATATTGTGCTCGAAGGCTTGACGGACAGCATCCAAAAGCTCGTTTCCGTAATTGATGTCTAGATAGAGATCCGACAGCTGGTAGAGTTCTCGAATCTTTTGCGGACTAGCGTTTTGATAGAGAACGACATTGGGATAGGAAAGCAAGGTTAGCAACTTGGACGACATTTCAGTCACTGCCGCGATTCGGAAGGTCACCATTGGCAAGGACTCAATCAGGGTTTCGATATGTTCGATCTGATCTGAGTTGGTAACGATCAAGGCATCTGGTCGAACGAAGTTTTCTCTTTTGAACTGATAATGATAACCTAGATGGACAAACTTGTCATGATAGGCTGGATTGGTCAAGGCCAAGGCCTGTTCATAGGTAGCCTTATCTGGTATGAGGATCTGCTTGGCTCTCAGCCCCTCTTGCTCCAAGAGCAGCTGCATATTCCCAGGAAGGCAATCATCTAGCGGTTCTTGCCAAACCAAGATATCCTGTCCGCTCTTGTCTGGATAATGATATGAGACCAAGAAAGAGGTAGCTAGAGTATTAAAGAGAAGGTGGCGAGTGTCGATTCCCAAGTCTTGCAAAAAGAAGATCGTGAACTCCACTCGATTTTTAAAATGGCGCAGGGCTTGTCCGGGCAAGGTTAGGAGGATATCGCCTGTCACATGATTTTCTAGGACAATTTCCTGTCCCTTTGCATCCTGGTACTTGGTCAGGATAGCCTGCCCATCTGCACTATAGGTGGTCTTGGCAAAGCAGGTTCCGTATCGGTTATAGTGGTCTTCTTGGTAGATACGGCCAGATAGGTCCTTCCAGTCGACTTGCTTGACCAAACGGGCCTGAGGAGCCTCCACATAGTGAATCACGCCCCTCTCCCGAGAATCCTCTAGGATATGCGCCGACTGGTTATTGCCCGCAATCTCCCAAAATTCAGGTACGGCTACTTGATTGAAATAAAGAGCTTTTCCCGACTCGTAACCTAGATAGTAGGTAAAGGGAGAGAGAATCCCATCTGGGAGAAATCCATCTGGTTCGATCACAACTGTGGCATGGGATAGACCAGCAGCTTCTAAACTTTCGTGCAAATCGCGGCTTTCCTGGCCATAACGATCAAATAGTTGAATCATGCAGGACCTCCTCTATCGTTTTCTTCCACTTGTCCCTTACCTTATCTGTTAAAAATTCTCTAGCTAGGTCATAAGATGCTGTTCGCATATCTGGCAAATGATTTTCCTGATAGAGCTGGCAGATCTTTTCCGCAAAGGATCTTTTAATCGCCGTTTCAACATGGTCATCCGAACTTGGGATCAAGTAGCCATTTTGACCATCCTTGATAAAGGTCTGGTTTCCATAAGGCACATCAAAGCCAATCAGGGGCAAGCCTGAACCAACTGCCTCCATCAAGGTCAGACCAAAGCCTTCGCTGGTTGAGGCTGTCAGATAGACCTCATACTGGGGATAGATCTGAGCTAGATCTGCATGCCCTTTGAGCTGGATATAGTTCTCCGCTTGGTGAGCCGTGATGATTTCCCTTAAAAGAGATTCCTCACCCCCACTGCCATAAATGTCAAAGGTGAGCTCTGGGAGGACTTGATGCGCCTGGATAACCGCCTTGACGAGCCAGTCAATGTGTTTTTCCTTGGCCAGACGCGAAGCCGTAATGAGAGAAAAGGGCTTGCGTTCCCTAGCAGGCTCGGTCAGCTGATCTATGCTCCCAACTGGAATCGTGACGATTCGTGGGCGATGCTGGCTGTACTGGGCAAATTGACCTTCGAGAACTTCCTTCTGCCGATCCGTAGACACGATAAAGCAATCGACCTTGTCCGCATTTGTAAACTGATACTCATAGTAGTTGTTCCAGAGGAGATAGTCTTGGTTACTAGCATTTTCACTATAGTGCTCTGCGTGAACGACAACTGCTAGATGGGCCTTTTGTGCTTCTTCAAAAACAGCCTGACCAATCCCTGTTTCCCTGTCCAAGATGACCAAATCAGACTTGCTCAAGTTCAAACGTTGCATAAAATAGCGCATAAGGGCTGGCTTTCCATACAGAATCCGGTCCTTAAATCGATAGACCTCTTCCTGTCCCTCAGTCAACAAGATATCGTAAGCAGTGCTGCCATCTTCATTGAAAAAGCTTCGTTGATAGAGCCTAGCCACTTGGTCTTTGGGCGCGAAATATTCTGTACAGTAGCGCGTGTAGGAAAAATAATCCTTGCGAACCAAGTTCCCCCCAAACACATACTCTGCATGCTGCACCAGATTCTTAGCCGAGTCTACCAAGTAGCAGGTCACAAACTTATCCTCGTCTGAAAAGTAGACACGCAAGACCTTGCCGTCCTGCTCCCTATGACTCTCAAGGCCACCAAAAGAGGCCAAGACCTCATCAACTGTAACACTGGTCGGTGCTAGCCTGATATCTGTAAAATGATTGTAAAGCCAGATTACCTGATCATCCGCAAAGCCGATATTGGCCGTTAAATGCTGGATATTGTCTGCTAGAATTAAGTCTGTAAAGATAAACTTAGATGCTAGGTCTAAACTTCTAAAAATCCCTGCTCGGTAGGCCTGGGCATACTCGACACCACTACTCGCCCAACCGATTCCTAGATTTATATTGTAAATTGTCATATGATCCTCTTTTTATGGAAAATGGGTGAGAATCTCACCTTTGGGCGTTACTTCCACAATCCCCATGAGAAGATTGCGTACCATATCTGTACGAATTTGTTGCTTCATGGTTTCAAAGCCTGCATAGGCCTCCTGATAGTACTCCACGATAGGGTTCTTTTGAGAAGCAGACTGGCTCCCGATTGCTAGACTGAGCTGTTGGAGATAGTCGACTTGCTCAACCCAGTTGTCATCAATAGCCTTGAGCATGGATATTCTCAGAAAAGAGTCATAGAGCTGGTGAGGTTGGAGGACTTCCTTTTTAGCTGCAATTTCCTTGGCTATTATTTTCTCTAGTAACTCCCGAATCTGATCTGCATCAGCTAAATCCAAATCAGCTGGTAATTCTCTCATCCCAAAGCTAATATTGGTCACGATGAAGTGAAAGAGCTCTTGGGGGCTACTATAGGCTTTTTCTGAGATTTGTTTGGTATAGTCTGCCAATATATCCTCAAGGATATGCTCTAAATCACGGCTCCCATCCAGCAAACGATCTCTTTCTTTGTAGACCATTTGGCGCTGGATATTGACACTTTCCGCATACTCTAAGGTTTGTCTGCGCGCTGAGCGACTGGCACTATCACTAGCCTCTTGGGCTTTTCTGACGAGGTTGCGGTACTTGCGATCCTTAAGTAGGATGGGTTTGCTAATATCTTCCACTTGGTAGTCTTGATACAGGTCGTGAACCCAAGACGGCCCGAACTTTTTGATCACATCATCTTCAAGCGACACGAAAAATTGAGACATTCCTGGATCACCCTGGCGGCCAGAACGACCTCTGATTTGCAGGTCAATCCGTCGGCTCTCCATCCGCTCGGTACCAATCACAATCAGACCACCCAATTCTGCGACTCCTGGACCGAGTTTGATATCTGTCCCTCGACCTGCCATAGAAGTCGCAACGGTTACTGTCCCTATCTGTCCAGACTCTGCGATGATCTGGGCTTCACGCGCTGCATGATTGGCATTGAGGACATTGTGAGAAATCCCCTCTCGCAAGAGCAAGGACGAGTATAGCTGGGACATTTCAACAGATCCGACAAAGATAAGGAGTGGATTGCCTTTGGCGTGATAGGTCTTGATTGCTTCCAGAGAGGCATACACTTTCTCAGGGAGGGTCACATAGAGATTGTCCGGATGGTCCATTCGCCTAAGTGGGCGATTGGTCGGGATGCGAATGACGGCCATGTTGTAGGTTTCGAAAAATTCTTTCTCTGCCACCTTTCCCGTTCCTGTCATACCTGAGATTTTACGAAACATTTTAAAGAGACTCTGGTAGGTGATCGAAGCCATGGCTCTGGTTTCAGGAGAAAGCTTCACATGTTCCTTGGCTTCGATGGCTTGATGGAGACCGCCTTGAAGCTTGGTCATTTCCATCAAACGCCCTGTTCCCTTGTCTAACAAGACCATTTCTTGCCCTCGAACCAGATAGTCCTTGTCCTTAGTAAAGAGCGTATGGGCTCTAAGAGCATAGACCAGATGCCGAACATAACTAGCATACTCTTCCTTATAGAGATGATCGATTCCTAGGAAACCTTCGACCGTCTGGGCACCTTTTCGGGTCAACCAAACCTGGTCTTTTTCTTCCTTGTAGATGTAGTCTTCTCCCTCAACCAAGGTCGTCACTAGGGTATCAATCATCCTATAATAGTTAGACTGGACGCGGGGAGAACCTGCGATAATCAAGGGAGTTTGGGCACTATCGAGTAGAATGTCATCGATCTCATCAATGATGACATAGTTAAAGGGAGGCAGGAATTTCCCCTCACGAGTGGAGGCAAGATTGTCATTGAGATAGTCAAATCCCAGGACACTATTGGTCGTGTAGACGATGTCCGAGGTGTAGATCTTTCTTCTCTCTTCCGCAGTCAAGTCCTCTTTTGGGTCCTCTGAAAAGGGAAGACCGACAGTTAGACCTAAAAATTGGTAGACTGGGCCCATTTCGCTTGCATCCCGTCTAGCCAGATAGTCATTGGTCGTGACCAGCATGCTGCCTTTTCCCGTTAGGGCATTGAGGTAGAGGGGCATGGTGGCAGTCAAGGTCTTGCCTTCACCCGTATTCATCTCTGCCACATTTCCTTGATGGATCACAATGGCACCCATGACTTGCACATCATAGGGAAAGAGACCCAAGACACGTTTATCGGCCTCACGAACAAGGGCATAGGCTTCTACCAATAGCTCATCCAAGGTTTCTCCCTGGGCAAGACGCTGGCGAAACTCCTCTGTCTTTGCAGCCATTTCCTCATCACTGAGGGCAGCCATCTCTTCTTTGAGAGCGTTGATTTGGCTTAAAAGCTTCTTGACCTTTCTCAGTTGTCTTTCCTGATACAAACGATTAAACACCAGCATCCTCCTCAATAGAAAACGAAACAAAGTCAAGAGCCTCAAAACCTGCACTAATCAAGGAAAGGCGGTAGGTGTAGGCCGCTTCAGGATAGGTGAAGCTAAAGGAAAATTGTCTTTCAATCTTCTCCTCGATGATTACCTCATAACGGTTTAAAAAAGTCAGTTTGAGATAGAGACCATTGGCTGGTTGAACCTGCATCTTCATAGAGAGACGGTAGGTGTGATTTTTCTTAAGAAGAGGGAGGCTGGGCTGACTTCTAGTAGCCTGGTAATTGACACTAGAAAACCAGGTTTTAAGGGTTTCACCTGAAGCCAGCAAAGGATTTTTCAGGGTAACATGACCGTCTGCATGATAGGTGATCTGGCTACCATAAAGATAAGTGGCTCCCATCTCACCCCACCTAATATCCTCTCTCTTGATGATAATCATGTCTCACCTCTTCCGTATTCTTCTAGTATCATCTTGTAAAAATGAATAAACCAGGCAACGTTTGTTCCTGTATCATCATTGTGTCGACCTGCGGTTCCTTTGGACAAAATCTTGGCTCCTGTCTGACAAAGTGTCTCCACTAGCTGGTCATAGGCACTACTATCCATATCCTCGTCCTTCATGTAAGAAAGGCCGAAGGTCGTCTGGGAAAAATCAGCTTGTTTAAATCGGGTCCAAAAACGTTGATCCAAGTCCTTCATGTCTTTCTGGCTCACTCCTCCTGTCTGAAGGTGCAAGACATCAAAGCTAGTCGGAAAGACTCCTGGCGCCTCTAGTCGGCCCCGCTGTGCGATGGTTCCTAGATTGGTCAAGGGTTTTCCGACTACGATTCCCTTGGGTTCAAAGTAGGCTCCATAGTAGAGGGCAGGGAAGGTTCCCATTGACAGCCCAGATAGGATCAAGTCACTTCTATCCAAGCCTAGATAGTCTAGATAGTGTTGGATGGTTGCTTGAATTTTATCTTCTAATTCCTCAGTTCCTAGGTAAAAGGCTCCTCCTTCTAATCGAGGGTCCGAAAAGAGGAGAAAGGGGCATCTGAGCTTCTTCATCATCCAGTAACCCTCAAAACCTTCCGCCGGACGGTAACCTGAGAAATAGACTGCTAGAGGTGGCTTGAAATCCCCTGGGTGAAAGAAATAGTTGATTTCCTCACGTTTTTTGTCATGCAGGATATTGCCACCGAGAACAAACTTTCCAAACTGTTTCCGGCTCCAGCGTTGGTGGAGATTGCCGATGTTGACCTTTCCCAGACCACGCGCTTCAAGAGAAATGCTCAGATAAGCGTCATAGTCTTGCTCCACAATGATTGCTGAGGCAAAGTCTGCTTCCTCAAGGAGAATGTCCTGTCTAATCTCTGAAACGGATCCTGCTGGGATTTTTCGCAATCGCAGGCGCAATTCCACTAGTCCACTCTTTTCATATTCGAGCCAGAGTTCGATTGGCGAATGGGCTTGGACAGACTGATTATAGGCCCAAGAAGCTAGCTGGGTATAGGTCTTGCCAAAGTCTCCTTCCAGCTCCAGATGCTCAAATCCCTGATAGGAGACAGAGCCTTGGAAACTCGGGTGAATCCTTATCGTAGCTGGGCTCAGCTTGTCTCCATAACCACCTTCAAAGAGGGAGGTAGAGAGGTCTCGAACAAAGCCCTGGCGGTCTGACAGGTCCATCGCTTGCATGCAGTGCTGTTTGATGAGGTTCTGAATGTTTTTATCCTGACTTGCAAACTGTTCTGGATAGAAAACCGTATAGGGTTCCAAGCTAGATGCAAAAGGCAACAAATCTACTAGATAAGCCCCATCCGTGAGAATGACAGCATGAAAGTGATCTAGATCATTCTCATCCATGATTTTCTGGATGGCAGACGGTGTGTTGGGAGGAACATGATACCAGTCTAGTTGGGCTGGTAGGGCAAGTGTCTCTCGCCAATCTTCTGGACCGATTTGCAAGATCTTATACTTCTTTTCCATGAGTCACCTCCTCCAACCACTTTTCTAGCTTGATCAGGAATTGCTCCCCAGTGTGTTCCTTTATCTTTTCGATGGAATGGATCAAAGCATCATTCCACACCTGCAGGCTATCGAGATAGTAATGGGCAGCTTGCGCAAAATCAGCTATATTTTCCAACAGATAGCCATTCTTCTGATGGCTGACATACTCTGTTTTGACCCTATTGATTTGAGGGATACCAGCACTAATCCCCGCGATTTGGGTATAAAGAAGAGGTTGCCTGTTCAGATCGACAATCAAACGAACAAATTCCAGCTGCTTGATTAACTCCGATTCATCCTTCATATTGACAAACGAATAGCGCTTGCTCTGATGGCGATTGTCCTCAAGCGGATTTTCAGCTCCTTGGTAATCAACTTCCTTCTCCAGTTCCTGGTCTTGAAACTGCTCTGAGACCATCTCAGCAACTCGTGTTTCCAGCTGCTTCATTTCTTCTTGACTAGCAGCAAAGGTTCCAAAGACCAGCTCCGTATCTTTGTTTTCAGAAAGGAAATGCAAGACCTGATAGAGCGCTTGGTCCTCTATCCCATGCTCAAAGTCCAGTTGATAGTAGAGGATTGACTCCTTCCGAGTCTGACTCTTTCCCAGCTCCAAGCGGGTATCAAAAGGTGATAAATGACGAAACTTCATTGCTTGTTCTGAAAAGGCAGACTGAGCCAAGTGCAAGGTGTCCTCTCTGTCGACCAGAACAAGGTCCACCTTATCAAGCAGACCTGCCAACTGAGGTAGTTGTTCTTGAGGATTTCGTCCGATAAAAAGGCTGAGAACCTTGGTGGTTTGGTGAGGCAATCGTTCTAAAAGGAAAGCATTGTGCTGGTCACATGCAGGCAGAAAATAGGTCGCTCCTTCCTCAGGGAGTTGAGCTATTTTCTTCTCAAAAAACTCCGCAATCAATTCTCCCATATCTTGGTAAGCCTCTTTTTGGAAGCGAAAAGCAAAGATAGGATTGACCTCGATACGACCCCCATCTTGCAAGTACTCTCTGAACTGCCACAGTCCCTTGGGATTGAGGTAGTCTTGGTAGAGAGCCTGACCCTCTTCATAGTAAATCACACTGGAAACCAGCCCCCGATCATCCATCAGGTAGTTGGCAGACAAGAGCCCATCTTCCTTGAAATACTGAATCGTACTGATAAAACCTTCAATCCCATGCTCCACCTGAGCATAGGGCTTTCCATTTCTCAAAACTAAAATGGTAAAGGGACTGTAAACAAACTCGCAGTCCTCTTCCCACTCAATATCTCTGAGCTGCAAGACCTGCGGTCGAATCTCATGAAAATCCTGCAATTCATCAAATAAGGAATAAACTTGTGCTTCTAAAATACCTTGGCGATGGAGAAAATAGCGAAGATGAGGCTGATAGGACAAAAGGAGGACATGGGCAGGGATCCCTTGGCGTTGCGTCAAGCGAATCTGATTGAAGGTGTCATCAAATTCTAGCTTAAAATGAGAAAGATACCAAGGTATCAAATCGGCATGCCAGGGACGCTCCTTGCCATACCAAGCTGGGATAAAGTAATACATCAAAACCTCCTAGAATAGTGGCTGATACCTTTCATTTAGTCTGAGCGCCTGCAATTCATCATGAATCGTAAAGAGCATACCACTCAAAATTAAAAAGAGTCCAGGAATCATGCTGACTTTTAACAAACTCTCATCCTTCAAGACAAACAAGATTGGAAGTCCAGCCAAGGTAACGTTAAAGACTGCACCTATCAGAGCAAATCGCAGAACCAAGCGATTAATAAAGCGACTGGTATCCTCGCCCGGATAGACTCCGTAGATGTAATCTCCTGATTGCTTCATCCGATCTGCGATCTGTTGACCACTCACATTGACAAAGGCAAAGGCAATGCTAAAGACAAAGAGGATAAGGATATAAGCATAGATCCACAAGGGTTTCCCCATCGCATACTGCTCCAGTAGGGCAGGGTAGAGCGGATTGCCCTTATCCAGATGTTGAAGCAAGAGCAAGAGATAAGAAGGCAAGCCCATGAGACTCATCACATACATATAAGGCATGCCACCTGCAGGATTGAGCATGATTTCCAGATAAGAATAGCGTTTAAAGCGAGAATGGAGCCCGATTTTATTGATAGGGATGCGGTATCGCGCTCGGTAAAAGAGAACAACTAGATAGGTAAAGAGGACACCAAGCACTACCAATAGGAAAAGCAGCCAAGGAGAGATCTTATGAACTTGGACCGATTGGATGATGTCCTGAGGGAGTGAAGCCACCATACTCGCCAATAAAATGACGATTGGGCCTCCAACTCCGATAGACGCATTGATGTCAGACAGCCAAACTAAGAAGAAGGTCCCCGCAACCAAAAGGCTGGTATTGAGGAGAAAGACCAAGAAGGGATTGTAGGGAGCTTGGACAGGAAGGTTTGTAGTCAAGGCCAAGGCCTGAATCAAGGCAATCCCTAACGTCAAGTACATTTTCCGTCTATCCCGGACTTCTGAAGACACCGAGTTTAAGCCCAGTTTCTTTGAAAAGGAAAACATCTGCCACAAGATCATGGCTGACATCCAAGGTGAAAGCCCGATGGAAAAGAGAGAGAGGCTGCGAAGATTTCCACCAGTCAGAGCTACTGAAAAGTCCAAATAGGCTGCGCTTCCTCCGAGAAAATCCCGACTATTGAGGTTAACAAAAGGAAGAGCCAGACGACTCCCGAGCACATAAATAAAGAGCAAAAACAGGGTGTGCATCCCTTTTTTTACTGCTATCGATGAACGAAATTCTTTCACTGGCTCCTCCTTTTCATTTTATCTTTCTGTCCTGTCACACTGGAACAATCTTGTCCTTCCATCTTAGAATTTTCAAATCTCTATCTCAGTTTTCGTGAGCTTTCTCGTCCAGATAAGCTGTCAGAGCTGCTACCATTTCTTCCGGTCTTTCTGCTGAGAAAATACCCGCATAGGCACTTTCAGGTAGTTCTCGCGACTGGGTATTGTCAAAAGTCAAGATCGGTTTCTCAAAGCGTGAAACATAGTCATAAACAACACTCAACTTGTCATCGTGGTTAATATCGAGGTAGACATCTGTCTGCTGGATCAGTTTCTCGACCAAGAGGGGGAAGGTGTTGGGATAGAGGGTCACATTTTCAAAACGTGACAAGAGCATGAGTTCAGGTGCCATCGTCGTATAGGCTGCGATGTAGAAATGCACCTCTGGCAAGGCTTGAACCAGATAGTCGATTTTCTCAAGATGCCAAGAATTGGTCAAATTAACACAAGTCATAATTGGCTGATAGACTGTGACTGGATAGTCAATTCCGGCCTGACGCCATTTTTCAGTAATAGCAGACCACTCCATCAGATGATAGTGCCACCAAACCTCACGCAAACGCCCAACCGAATGAGTATTCCAAGGTTTGTCCTGAGAGAGGAAATGCAAGATGGCTGGCAGAGGCTCCAAAGGAATCTGGAAGATAAATTCATGTCCATGTGAGGCAGCCCCACTGTCAAAGCCAATCTGAAAATTATAGTTCTGTCCCAGAGGAGCATAGCTGTCATGAAAGAGCATATTGAGGATGGACTGGTCTCCTTCACTCACATGTTGGTGTTCCCGCTCCGTCAACTCAACTAGCTCTTGTCTCACGGCTTCTGCCCGCCATTTTTTGTTATGGATCAAGAGTACACCTGCATTAAAGCCAACCCCAACTCCAAAACAAGATGGTGCAGCAGCAAGGTAGTTTTCGCCTAAGTCCATTTCAAAGAGAGCCGTCAAATCAGCCGTCACAACCAAATCACTATCCAAGTAAAGAACCTTGTCCTCTTCGACAAAATCAGGGATAAAGTAACGGGCAAAGGTCATGTGATTGATATGGGGCAGTTTATTGCTCCAGTTCATCTGAAATTGGGCGCCAAGCATCTTGACATCCACTAACTCACCGCCCATTTGCTCTACTATCGGCCTGAGAGCGCGGAACCATTCTTGGGGAATATCCTGATTAAAGATATAGACCTTGACATGGCTATTATGATAGCAGAGAGACTTGAGCGCTGTTTCAATCTGACGAATATAGGCATAATCTCCTGCGAGAACAATTGTTTTTTTCATTTAGTTTCCTTCAGTTTACAACGACTGCTTCTGTGATTCCAAAAGCGTGCGGATAGACTCGATCATTTGATCTACGGCTGCTGGTGAGTAGACATGACTGCAACCACTCAAGTCATGACTAGTGGTCTCAAAAGCAAATATAGGGATTTCTCTTTGCTGCACCTCTTGGATAATGTTTGCAATTTCATCCTCATGATTGATATCTAAGTAAAAGTCAATCTTTTCCAAGACTTTTTTGACATTCATGGGATTAAAGTAAGGATAGAGGCGTACATTCAGATGCGATTGCAAGTTCATGATTTCCGGCGCAAAATTGGTATGAGCTAGGATAGAGAACTCAACATCTGGCAGTTCTTGGATCAGGTGTTCGATTTGCTCTATGTGACACGTATTGGTAAAAATAGCGGTCGCATACTGGGGAGCTTGAACTAAAGATGCCAATCCTTTATGGAAATCACATTTTTTCATGACGATATCAGACCACTCTAGTCCGTAGTAAAACCACCAGTCCTCCCTAAAACGATTGAGGTTGATTTGGTACCAAGGCTTGTCCCCAGTATAATGGATAATCTTGGCTGTCTTTTCAGTAGCAAGAGAATCCCTATACCAAGAATCCATCTGGTAATTTCGAGCCACTGTATCCATACCAACCATAAAATTATAGGTAGCTTGCAGCGATTTCCAACGACTTTCAAAGAGGTGATTTAACACGCCCTGATCGCCAAAAACTTGGTCATGCAGTTGGTCTGTCAAACTCAACAAGTGCTCCGTCACCTTTTCTTGACGCCAGAGAGCCACATTAATCAGCAAGACACCTGCATTAAAAGTGCTAGGAACTAGCGCATCTGCGACAGCAGCTACTGGCCAGTCTGCCATATCTTCTAAAAAGAGTTGATCTAGGTTTGATCTAACGATAATATCCGAATCCAGGTACAAGGCTAGATCTTCGCTAACAAACTGAGGAATAAAATAACGAAAGAAAGTTGCATAACTTAGGTGGGCTAGTGGCAAACTATACTCTTTCAAACCTTGATGACTAATCTTGACATTGACGATTTTTGAGGCTAGTGGCTCTAGACGTCTCTCCATGAGCTGAAACCATTCTGATGGCAAATCATCATTGAAAACATAAAAAGTCACTGCTCGGTTATGGGCGCAGATTGACTTGATTGTTGTCTCAATTTTGTCCATATAAGCATTATCACCACCGAGTACAATGGCTTTTTGAAGCTCTTTTTTCATTTCGTCCCCTTTTCTTTTCACATTCTTTTGGCTACTTTTCTACTACTATAGTTCTGATTTTTTCGATGATTCTCTCACCTTCCTATTATACCTTTTCCCCTAGTTTATTTCAAACTCAAAAGAGGATTTTCCCATTCTCACATATAGAAAAAACCTTTGAAAAATCATGTTTTCAAAGGTTTTCCATTTCACTATTTATTCATTGATTTTTATATCTTATCAATGACTTTCTTGATCGTCGTTCTGATCCTTCTTGGCAAGAAGACCGATACCTGTCACAGCTGCCAATGCTCCCAACAAAGCAGATGCTACCGAAGTCGACGCTCCTGTATTTGGCAAGACTTGTTTTGGCTTGCTTGAAGCGGATTGACCTTGGCTTGCAATGTTTGCCATTGAGAGAGAAGTGCTTGTTGAAGTAGATGCCAGAGCACTTGCTGACGCAGATCTACTAATAGAATCTGAAGTCGAGAGACTAGCGCTAATCGACGTTGACTCGCTCACTGACATACTTGCTGAAATCGAAGCACTTTCTAGAATCGATTCACTGGCGAACATGCTAGCTGAGAGTGATGCGCTCGTTGAAGTAGATTCGCTCACTGATGTACTTGCTGAGATCGAGGCACTTTCCAATGCTAATTCGTCTGCTAGCATACTTGCAGAAGTTGAAGTACTTGTTGAAGCGGATTGACTAGCGCTGGCTGACGCAGATTCACTGGCGCTCAATGAGGCTGACTGGCTGGTGCTCGCTGAAGCTGACTCACTTGCGCTCGCTGACACTGATTGGCTGGCACTCAATGAAGCGGACTGACTCGAACTTGCTGAAGCCGATTGACTCGAGCTTACAGACGCTGACTCACTCGCACTCACTGAAGCAGATTGACCAGCGCTTACTGAAGCAGATTCACTGGCGCTCACTGATACTGATTGACTCGAACTTGCTGAAGCGGACTGACTCGAGCTTACAGATGCAGATTCGCTTGAACTTACTGAAGCGGATTCGCTGGAGCTTACTGATGCTGACTGGCTGGAGCTTACAGACGCAGATTGACTCGAGCTTACAGACGCTGATTGGCTAGAACTTACTGAAGCGGACTGACTAGCACTTACCGATGCTGACTGGCTGGAGCTTACTGAAGCCAATTCGCTCGCGCTCGCTGACGCGGATTCACTTGAACTTACTGAGGCAGATTGACTCGAACTTGCTGAAGCCGATTCGCTCGCGCTCGCTGACGCGGATTGACTCGAGCTTACAGATGCAGATTCGCTTGAACTTACTGAGGCAGATTGACTAGCACTTACCGATGCTGACTCACTCGAACTTACCGATGCTGACTGGCTGGAGCTTACAGACGCTGACTCACTCGCACTTACTGAAGCGGATTGACTAGCGCTTACGGAAGCAGATTCACTTGCGCTCACTGACGCGGATTCACTTGAGCTTACAGACGCGGATTGACTAGCGCTTACGGAAGCAGATTGACTAGAGCTTACTGAGGCAGACTGGCTGGCACTTGCTGAAGCAGACTGACTAGCACTTACTGATGCGGATTGACTTGAGCTCACCGATACAGATTGGCTCGAACTTGCAGATGCTGATTGGCTAGCACTCACTGAAGCCGATTGACTTGAACTTGCCGATACAAACTCACTTGTGCTGACTGAAGCTGACTGACTTGAGCTTACGGACGCTGACTGGCTAGCACTTGCCGATGCTGATTGGCTCGAACTTGCTGAAGCCGATTGGCTGGCGCTGGCTGAGGCGGATTCACTTGAGCTCACTGAGGTTGATTGACTCGAGCTTGCAGATGCAGACTGGCCAGCGCTCGCTGAGGCTGACTGACTCGAACTTACCGAAGCTGACTGGCTAGCGCTCACTGACTCAGACTGGCTAGCACTTGCCGATGCTGATTGGCTGGAGCTTGCAGATGCAGACTGACTGGCACTCACTGAGACAGACTGACTTGCGCTCACTGAGGCTGATTGACTTGCGCTCGCTGAAGCGGATTGGCTCGAACTTGCCGACGCAGATTGGCTCGAGCTTACTGAAGCGGATTGGCTAGCACTCA
>NZ_AJRC02000007.1:0-118244 GCF_000298695.2 Streptococcus sp. GMD3S
GTCAGTCTATTAATTTGGATTTTCTATTGTTCTGTCGCCCCATTTGCCACTCTATCTGCAATATATTGGCTAGGTTCGTTTTTTAAGAGATTTTCAAGGCCGATATTTTTTAAATATTCCAGCTGAGATGCCTTTTTGACATCCAATACTTGAAAATCATAAGTCGTTGTCGTCTGGATTTCTGTCTCGCTGAGTAGCTTGGTTTCCAGTTTGAATCCTGCTAGTTTGCGTGCCTCTTGGATGGTCTCATCCTTTTCTTCCGCTTCTAGAAGCGCTTTTTGCGTCTCCTCTAGGCCATTTTCAGAGATAAAGGTCTTGAGTTCATCCCCGACAGGTCGTTTTTGCTGGATGGTCAAGGTCAAAAACTGATTGCCTTTATAAGTAATGGTCTGAATCTGCTGCGTTCCATTTTCTGACTTCGGCATCAGCAAGGTCTTGGTGACAACCGTATTCTTTTCGGCATTGTCCAAAACGGGAAGGTTGGATTGGAGAGGTTCAGATGCTGTTGTAGAAGCAGCAGGGGTTTCCTTTTTTTGCCCACATCCCGCAAGCAAAAAGAGGAGAGCAAAACTAGCAATTAGTAACTTTTTCATAATTCCTCACATGATTTTAAAACAAAAGAGCAAACAAGGCTAGGAGTCACTCCCAGCCTTGATGTTTTATAGAGCTGCACGTAGACGTGCTTCTGCATTTTCTACATTACGGACAGAGCGTGGCAAGAAGGCACGGATATCATCTTCTTTATAGCCGACTTGTAGGCGCTTCTCATCAACGAGAATCGGACTCTTTAAGATCCGTGGTGTTTCCATGATTAAGTTGAGCACTTCATTGACACTCAAATCCTCGATGTCAACTCCAAGTGCCTTAGCGTAGCGGTTTTTTGACGAAACGATACTGGCAATTCCATTATCTGTTTTCGTGAGAATATCTAATAACTCTTCTCTTGTAATTCCTTCTTTACCGAGATTTTGTTCTTTATAACTTAACTGGTGGGCATTGAGCCAGGTTTTCGCTTTTTTACAGCTAGTACAACTTGAGACTGTATAAATTTTGATCATGTACCTACCCCTTTCGCTACATGTTACTATCAGTTTAGTCTATTATACCATAAAAAACATCCGACTTGCGACCTATTTTTAAAAAAAATTAACTTTTTTCGCGATTTTCGTACTTTTTTCTTGACAAAATCAATTTATAACCAACTTTTAAATTTTTTGATATACAATCGTTTTACAACTGTAACACTTATCATATAGAGAACGATAATCAAAAGCAAAAAGAGGAAATAAATTGGTTCCAAAGGGGTTAAATGAAGCAGGCTAGCAATTGAAGAGTAGGGAAGTAAGGTCACAAAACTAGCTGCTAGCAAGGTTGTTCCAAGAACAAACCATGATGGACGACTTTGTAAGAAAGGAAGTTTTGCTGAACGAAGCATATGGATAACCATGGTTTGGGACCACATGGATTCAATGAACCAACCTGTCTGGAACAAGATGATAAAGCCCGTTGCAGACTCTGCTCCGTGAGCATAAGCTTGACCTGTCGCCATTGGAACAATGACAAAATAGAGCAAGATAAAGGTCAAAATATCAAAGGCAGAAGAAATCGGACCCATCCAAATCATAAAACGAGTAATAGACTTAGCTTCCCACTTATGGGGATGCTTCAAAAAGTCTTCATCTACATTATCAAATGGCAAGGCAATGCAAGAAAGGTCGTAGACGAGGTTTAACACAATCAAGTGAATCGGAGCCATAGGAAGGAAAGGTAAAAAGATACCAGACACTAAAAGAGAGAAAATGTTCCCGAAATTAGAGCTGACCGTCATCTTGATATATTTGGTCATATTAGCGTAGACCTTACGCCCTTCAACCAGCCCTTTTTCAAGCACCATCAAATCCTTATCTAGCAAAATGACATCAGCCGTTTCTTTGGCAATATCTACTGCTGTATCAACAGAAATCCCCACATCAGCCACTTTCATAGAAGGGGCATCATTGATCCCATCTCCCATATAGCCGACACAATGTCCATTCGATTTGATTTGTAAAATGATTCGTGCTTTTTGATCCGGAGAGAGTTTGGCAAAGACAGTCACTTTCTCAACTGCTTGGGCCAATTCTTCGTCCGTCATGGCATCAATATCAGAACCCAACAAGATTTGATCAACGTCTAAACCAACTTTTTCGCAAACTGCTTGGGTTACCTTTTCATTGTCACCCGTCAAGATCTTTGTTTGAACACCGTGTTCTAACAAAGCTTGGATAGCAGGTGCTGCTGATGGTTTTGGTGGATCTAGAAAGGCAAGATATCCTGTTAGAATCATCTCTTTTTCATCTTCAACGGAGTAAGCAAAACCTTCCTTTAAGCCTGTTTTATAAGCGACTCCCAAGACTCGCAATCCCTGTTGATTAAGTTGATCTACTTCTTTTAAGATTTCCGCTCGGATATCATCCGTCAGAGGGCTAATCTGACCTTGATATTCCACATGGGTTGAAATCGCAAGCATTTCCTCTAGAGCACCCTTGGTTACCAAACTAACAACTTCGTTCTCATCCTTGACGATGACACTCATCCGTCTGCGTTCAAAATCAAAGGGTAATTCATCTATTTTTTGGAAGCTAGTATCCAAATTTTGTAGAATAGCGTGTTCTTTAGCTTCTTTTTCAGTTCTACTGATAATGGCACGGTCCATCAAGTTTTTCAAACCGGTTTGAAAATAGGAATTGAGGTAGGCACGTCTCAACACAGACAAATCCAAATCTCCATGTATATCCAAAGGATATTCAAGGACAATTTCGTCTTGGGTAAGGGTTCCGGTTTTATCTGTGCATAGGATATCAATAGCACCTAGGTCCTGTATGGCATTGAGTTTTTTGATGACCACTTTTTCCTTGGCCATGATAATAGAACCCTTTGCTAGACTGGCTGTGATGATCATAGGAAGCATCTCAGGTGTCAAACCAACACCAACACTCAGTGCAAATACGCCAGCTTCCAGCCAGTCTCCATCCGTCAAGCCATTGGAGAGAAAGACGATGGGAACCATGACCAGCATCAAACGGATTAAGAGCCAAGAGATACTGTTCATCTCCCGTTCAAAAGAGGTCGGTTCGTCATAGGTATTGAGAGTCTGCTCGATTTCTCCCATCATGGTGTCATCACCGACCGCTAGAATCAAAGCCTTGGCGCTTCCTGATATCACATTGGTTCCCATAAAAGCGAGCGCTTCTGCTTCTAGCAGACTATCAAAATTTGACTGACTCATTTTTGACAAGGCTAGTTTTTCAACCGAGTCACTTTCACCTGTCAAACCAGACTGTTGAACAAAGAAATCACGTGATTCAATCAAAAGGAGGTCTGCTGGTATCATATCCCCAGCACTTAATTTGACTATATCTCCAACGACCAAATCTTCAATTGCAACCTCTAAACTCTGGCCTTCACGAATAACTGTGGCTGTGTTCACAATCATTTTTGATAGATTGGTCGCAGCCTTGTCACTACGCAGTTCTTGGACAAAGCGTATACCACCAGAGATTAGAACGAGAACAACGATGATGATAGAGGTCGTCGGATCTTCTTGTCCAGGCTTCGCCAGCCAGACATTGGTCACCATGGAAATCATAGCGATGACCAGCAGGATGATTGTAAATGGATTGATGATGGATTCGTAAATCTTTTTGAGGATACTGTCTTCTTGACCCTTGGTGATGGTATTTTCGCCATATAGGTCACGATTTTTCTCCACCTGCTCCTCAGTCAAGCCTGTTAGACTTGTCTTATAAAAAGATAGAGTTTCGTTTAAGGGTGTGTGAATAGCTGTTGCTAATCTTTCTTTTGTAGTTTTCATTGGTTTCTCCTATCTGTATGAATGATGTGTTTCATACACAGAGACTAATCACTTTATAAGGGCAGAACGACACAAATCAGCGATTGGCTGTGTATGTGCGGTTCTGGATGATCGTCAATTTGCATCGTTTTTCTCCTTTCTTTTTCTTAAAACAGTAGAAAATCCCACCATAAAATGGCAGGATTAAAAAACTAATTATCTGTTTTTTCGTTCAAGCTTTAACTCCATAGGGCGATGTAATGAGCTTAGTCTTGGCCTTCGCGACCAGGACTGTTGACCAACGAGTAGTGTCTCCACTGCTTTGCGGTAGTCATCCGTATCCCTATGGTAGCCTCACCTACCGTTTTCGTCTATCAGTATAAACCTTTAAAATATAAAAGTCAATGATTTATCTTAATTTTCTTAAATAACAATTAATTCCTTCGGCGCTAGAGTCAACAATTCGCAACCGTTATCTGTAATTAAGATATCATCTTCAATACGAACGCCATATTTACCTTCAATATAAATACCCGGTTCATCAGTCAAGACCATACCAGATTTAATGACTTCTTTGGAAGTTTGGCTAAAGTAGGGTTCTTCGTGGATATCCAGTCCGATACCGTGTCCAATACCGTGGGTAAAGTAGTCGCCATAGCCTGCCTCGATGATAATATCACGAGGGATTTTGTCAAAGTCACGGAAACCTAAGCCAGCCTTAGCTTGGTCAATCAGAGCTTGGTTGGCTTTCAGAACCGTATTGTAAATCTCTGCTTGCTCGTCGCTGACATGTCCTAGATAGATGGTCCGTGTCATATCACTGACGTAGTGGTCGTAGAGACAGCCGAAGTCCATGGTGATTGCTTCGCCTAGTTCTACTGGCTTGTGCATTGGGTGGGCGTGAGGTTTAGAAGAGTTGATTCCACTTGCTAGAATGGTATCAAAAGACAAGCCAGATGCTCCCAACTCACGCATACGGAAGTCAAGGAAGTTGGCAATTTCGATCTCAGTTTTTCCTGGTTTGATAAAGTCAAGCGCATCACGAAAAGCTTGGTCTGAGATAGAACATGCCTTGCGAATAGTCGCAATCTCTTTCTCATCTTTAATCATACGAAGTGCTTCAACAAACTGAGTCTGTGGAAGCAAGTCCAAACCTGCAAAAGCTGCCTGCATACGGTGGTAATAAGAAACCGAAATCTCGTCCTCAAAACCAACGCGAGACAAGCCCATATCCTTAACAATGCCTGCAATAACAGCCAATTCATCGCGGTCAGCCACAATCTCAAAACCTGTCACTTCTTGCTTAGCAGCAATGATATAGCGAGAGTCTGTCACCAAAACCTGACGGTCACGGCTGATAAAGACTGTTCCATTTGAGCCCCAAAAGCCGGTCAGGTAATAGACGTTTTTAAGGTTGTTGATGATGATACCATCTAGTTCTTTTTCTTGCATTTTAGCTAGAAATGCTTGCACACGTTTATTCATGATGTAACTTTCCTTTCAAATAGTGTCCTGTGTAGCTGGCTTCATTGGCTGCTACTTCTTCTGGAGTTCCTGTTGCGATGATGGTTCCGCCACCGACACCGCCCTCAGGTCCCAAATCGATGATATGGTCTGCCGTCTTGATGACATCCAGATTGTGCTCAATGACGAGAACAGTATTGCCATCGTCGACAAAGCGAGCTAAAACCTTGAGCAAGCGAGCGATATCCTCGGTATGAAGCCCTGTCGTCGGCTCATCCAGAATGTAGAAGGATTTTCCTGTCGAGCGTTTGTGGAGCTCACTAGCTAACTTCATACGCTGGGCTTCTCCACCTGAAAGGGTGGTAGCTGGTTGTCCTAACGTTACATAGCCCAGCCCCACATCCTTGATGGTCTGAAGTTTGCGTTGAATCTTGGGAATGTGTTGGAAAAATTCCACCGCATCGTTGACGGTCATGTCCAAAACCTGCGAGATATTTTTTTCCTTGTAGTGAACTTCGAGGGTTTCACTGTTGTAGCGAGTCCCATGGCAAACTTCACAAGCAACATAAACATCTGGCAAGAAGTGCATCTCAATCTTGATAATCCCGTCACCTGAGCAGGCTTCGCAACGACCGCCCTTGATGTTGAAACTGAAACGGCCCTTCTTGTAGCCTCGAATCTTAGCTTCGTTTGTCTGGGCAAAAAGGTCACGTATATCGTCAAAAACTCCCGTATAGGTAGCCGGGTTAGACCTTGGCGTTCGCCCGATTGGACTCTGGTCAATATCAATCAAGCGGTCTACATGCTCAATCCCTGTAATCGTCTTAAATTTACCAGGCTTGTCTGAATTGCGATTGAGCTTCTGCGCAATGGCTTTTTTGAGGATGCTGTTGATTAAGGTCGATTTCCCTGAACCTGACACACCTGTCACCGCGATGAATTTTCCTAATGGGAAGCGAGCAGTGATATTTTGCAAGTTGTTCTCACGCGCACCTGTCACTTCGATAAAGCGACCATTTCCGGCACGGCGCTCTTCTGGTACTGGAATGGCACGTTTACCTGACAAGTACTGGCCTGTAATAGACTTACTATTACGGGCCACCTGCTTGGGTGTTCCTGCAGCAACAATCTCGCCACCAAAAACACCGGCACCTGGACCAACGTCAATCAGATAATCCGCCTCGCGCATGGTATCTTCGTCGTGTTCCACCACGATGAGAGTATTGCCCAAGTCACGCATCTTTTTCAGACTAGCAATCAGGCGGTCATTATCCCTCTGGTGAAGACCAATCGACGGCTCATCCAGGATATAAAGGACACCTGATAAATTGGACCCAATCTGGGTTGCCAAGCGAATACGCTGACTCTCTCCACCTGATAGGGTTCCTGCCGAACGTGACAGGGTCAGATAGTTAAGACCTACGTTATTGAGGAAGGTCAATCGATCCTTGATTTCCTTGAGAATGGGACGGGCGATAATCGCTTCATTTTCAGACAAGGTCAGCTGGCTCACCAACTCCAAGTGGTCTGCGATAGACAGATCTGAGATTTCACCAATATGTGGTCCTTGCTCACCACCCACACGGACAGACAAGGCCTGATCGTTGAGACGATAGCCATGACAGGTTCCACAAGTCAGCTCATTCATGTAGAGTCGCATCTGGGTACGGGTGTAGTCACTGTTAGTCTCATGGTAACGACGCTTGATATTATTGACAACTCCCTCAAAAGGAATGTCAATATCGCGCACACCGCCAAATTCATTTTCATAGTGGAAATGGAATTCCTTGCCATCAGACCCGTAAAGAATCAAGTTTTTATCTTCTTCTGACAAGTCCTCAAAAGGCTTATCCATATCCACTCCAAAGGCTGTCATGGCCTGCTCTAGCATGTTTGGATAGTAGTTGGATGAGATAGGATTCCAAGGTGCCAAGGCTCCCTCACGCAAAGTTTTGCTGGTATCAGGAACCACCAAGTCAACATCCACCTCCAGCTTGATGCCCAAACCGTCACACTCACTGCATGAGCCAAAAGGAGCATTAAAGGAGAAGAGACGTGGCTCTAACTCTGGAACAGTAAAACCACAAACTGGACAGGCATAGTGCTCAGAAAAGAGCAACTCAGAATCGTCCATAGTGTCGATAATGACATAACCTTCTGCGATACGAAGGGCAGCCTCTATGGAGTCAAAGAGACGGCTACGAATGCCCTCCTTGATAACAATACGGTCAACCACAACATCGATATTGTGTTGCTTGCTCTTGGACAACTCTGGCACTTCGGTCACATCATAGACTTCCCCATCCACACGGACACGGACATAGCCATCTTTCTGAACCTTTTCAATGACACTCTTGTGTTGCCCTTTTTTCTTACGAATGACCGGAGCTAAAATTTGCAGACGTTGGCGTTCTGGTAATTCCAAAACCTTATCCACGATTTGCTCTACAGAAGAAGCCTTGATAGCCCCGTGTCCGTTGATACAGTAAGGCGTCCCCACACGTGCGTAGAGGAGACGCAGATAGTCATTGATTTCAGTCGTTGTTCCAACGGTCGAACGAGGGTTTTTACTAGTCGTTTTCTGGTCGATGGAAATAGCTGGGCTGAGACCATCAATGGCATCTACATCTGGTTTTTCCATGTTGCCCAAAAACTGGCGAGCATAGGCTGATAGACTCTCTACATAGCGACGTTGGCCCTCAGCATAGAGGGTATCAAAGGCCAGACTGGATTTCCCAGACCCTGACAAACCAGTCACAACAACCAGCTTGTCTCGCGGAATCTCCACATCAATATTTTTTAAGTTATGGGCACGTGCCCCATGAATCACAATTTTATCTTGCATCTTTGTTCTTTCTAGTCCATTATTGCTTTCCATTATACCAAAAAATGTGAAATTCTATTACCCAAAAAGCTGTTTTTATAGTATAATAGTACGGTGCAAAAAATGAATCACTGAATAGTAGGAAAGGATAGGGGATATGAAACAAGTTTTTCTCTCAACAACAACGGAATTTAAAGAGATCGACACGCTTGAACCAGGTACTTGGATCAACCTCGTCAATCCTACACAAAATGAATCGTTGGAAATCGCTAACGCCTTCGACATTGACATTGCCGACCTTCGAGCACCGCTCGATGCGGAAGAAATGTCCCGTATTACCATCGAAGATGAGTACACTTTGATCATCGTGGACGTTCCCATCACAGAGGAAAGAAACAATCGTACCTACTACGTTACGATTCCGCTGGGGATTATCATCACAGAGGAAACCATTATCACCACCTGCTTGGAACCCCTCCCCGTTCTCGATGTCTTTATCAACCGTAGACTGCGCAACTTTTACACCTTCATGCGTTCACGCTTTATCTTCCAGATTCTCTATCGCAACGCCGAACTTTACCTTACGGCCCTTCGTTCGATTGACCGTAAGAGTGAACAAATCGAAAGTCAACTTCACAAATCCACTCGAAACGAAGAGCTGATTGAGCTCATGGAATTGGAAAAGACCATCGTCTATTTCAAGGCCTCACTGAAGACGAACGAGCGCGTGATTAAGAAATTGACTAGCGCAACTAGCAATATCAAGAAATACCTAGAAGACGAAGACCTACTCGAAGACACTCTGATTGAAACCCAACAGGCCATCGAGATGGCAGATATCTATGGAAATGTCCTTCACTCTATGACAGAGACCTTTGCCTCTATCATTTCCAACAACCAGAACAACATCATGAAGACCCTGGCTCTCGTGACCATCGTTATGTCTGTCCCAACCATGATCTTCTCAGCCTACGGGATGAACTTTAAGGATAATGAAATCCCTCTAAACGGTGAGCCTCATGCCTTCTGGTTAATCGTCTTTATCGCCTTTGCTATGAGTGTTTCGCTCACTCTCTATCTCATCCATAAAAAATGGTTCTAAGAGGAATCCCTATGTCTCAGATTGATTTACAAAAATTAACTAAGAAAAACCAAGAGTTTATCCACATCGCTACCCAACAATTTATTAAAGATGGTAAAACAGACGCTGAAATCAAGGCTGTCTTTGAGGAAGTCATTCCTAAAATCCTTGAAGAGCAAGCCAAGGGGACGACTGCACGTTCCCTCTACGGGGCTCCAACCCACTGGGCTCATAGCTTCACTGTCAAGGAGCAATACGAAAAAGAGCATCCAAAAGAAAATGACGATCCAAAACTCATGATTATGGACTCAGCCCTTTTTATCACCAGTCTCTTTGCATTGGTTAGCGCTCTGACTACCTTCTTCTCTACAGATCAGGCTATTGGCTATGGCTTGATTACCCTCTTGTTGGTTGGACTTGTAGGAGGACTTGCCTTCTACTTGATGTACTACTTTGTCTACCAGTACTATGGACCAGACACAGATCGTAGCCAGCGCCCTCCTTTCTGGAAATCAATCCTCGTCATCCTCGCTGCTATGCTTCTTTGGTTGGTTGTCTTCTTTGCAACAAGCTTCCTACCAGCCAACCTCAATCCAGTCCTTGCTCCATTGCCTTTGGCTGTCCTAGGAGCAGCCCTTCTCGCCCTTCGCTTCTATCTCAAGAAACGTTTCAATATCCGAAGCGCAAGCGCAGGCCCATCACGTTATTAAGAGAAGTGAAAAGCTATGGCATATAGTCAATCTTTAGCTCAGCAGATTCGAAAAATTCTAGCACTCAAACTTCCTCCCCAAATTTTCGAAGAAGAGCTAGAAGAAAAGAAACTGTTTGGTGGCCTTGCCTTTATGATTCGTGGGAAAATGGTCCTTACAGTCAGTTCCAGAAAGGACGAACTGGTTATGGTCAGAATTGGCAAAGAAATAGAAAAGCAAGTTCTACCCCGAACAGGAGCTCATACTACATTGATGAGAGGGCGACCTTATCATGGCTATATAGACCTAGATATTGAAGGTCAAAAAGAACTTCCTTACTGGATTGATTTAGCCCTCTCCTATAATCAAGAGTTAACCAAGTAACTCATATCTAGTGAGATTACAGATTAGTAAAACGATAAGCAACTGCACTAGCGGTTGCTTTTTTCTTGCTTTCTTGATATCCAATAGAACTTCTACCCCCAATCCCTATAGTTTTCTCCCATCTTTTATGATAAAATAGGCTCAATCAATTTCTAGGAGGATGAGATATGGTTTCTACTATTGGTATCGTGAGTTTGTCTAGTGGTGTTATCGGAGAGGATTTTGTCAAACACGAAGTCGATTTGGGTATTCAACGTCTCAAGGATTTGGGACTCAATCCTGTCTTTCTGCCCCATTCGCTAAAAGGGTTAGACTTTATCAAGGACCATCCGGAGGCACGTGCAGAGGATTTGATGCAGGCCTTTTCTGATGATAGCATCGACATGATCCTATGCGCCATCGGTGGGGATGATACCTATCGCTTGCTACCCTACCTTTTTGAAAACGACCAGCTCCAAAAGGTTATCCAACAAAAGATTTTTCTTGGCTTCTCGGATACAACCATGAACCACCTTATGTTGCACAAACTAGGGATCAAGACTTTTTATGGGCAATCCTTTCTAGCAGACATTTGTGAATTGGACAAGGAGATGTTGCCCTATAGTCTCCACTACTTTAAAGAATTGATCGAGACGGGAAGAATCTCAGAAATCCGCCCTAGCGACCTTTGGTATGAGGAACGGACTGATTTTAGTCCCAAGGCTCTGGGAACAGCTCGTATCAGTCATGTAAATACAGGCTTTGATTTGTTGCAAGGAAATGCTCAGTTTGAGGGAGAAATTCTCGGTGGTTGCCTTGAGTCCCTCTATGATATCTTTGACAATTCTCGATACGCAGACAGCACGGACCTCTGCCAAGAGTACCGACTCTTCCCTGACTTATGTGACTGGGAAGGAAAGATTCTCTTGCTAGAAACAAGCGAAGAAAAGCCTGAACCTGATGATTTCAAAAAAATGTTGCGGACTTTAAAGGACACGGGGATATTTGGGGTTATCAGTGGACTCTTGGTCGGAAAGCCAATGGATGAAACCTTCTATGACGACTATAAGGAAGCACTATTGGATATCATTGATAACAATATCCCGATTGTCTATAATCTGAATGTCGGTCACGCAACTCCAAGAGCCATTGTGCCCTTTGGCGTTCACGCTTATGTGGATACACAGAAGCAAGTCATTCGCTTTGACTATAACAAAAAATAAACAATTTCTCCATTTTTGTGCTTTGGTATTGATTTTCGTTACAATTTGTGTCTGAATTTATTGCATTTTGCTTATTTCTATGATATCTTTTTAAAGGAGGTGTATATGACTAAACAAAAAATAAATCAAATTGTCGGTTCAATCGGGGCCTTTATCGGGATTATTGTATTTATCGCCTACATCCCACAAATTTTTGCCAATTTACAAGGCAACAAGGCTCAACCATTTCAGCCTTTATCCGCAGCAGTATCTTGTTTAATTTGGGTTATTTACGGATGGACAAAAGAACCTAAGAAGGATTGGATACTAATTATTCCAAACTCAGCCGGCGTTGTCTTAGGTGGACTGACATTTCTCACTGCACTATAAAAATTACTAGCATATAATCAAAAAGCTGAGAAACTCATCTCAGCTTTTTCTATATTCTCAGATAATTAGACGCCTGCACTCACTTATTTCCGCTTTTCCACTCACAATCATTTTCGTGGTCGTCAATCAGACCTGCCGCTTGTAGAAAAGCTAAAACTGCGACTGGACCTGTGAACTTGAAGCCTCGTTTTTTGAGATCTTGAGATAACTTTTCAGACAAGGCTGTTTTAGCAGGTGCTAGGTGATAGTCAGGAACATCATTCACGATCGTTTTTCCCTCAACAAAGGACCAGAGATAAGCGTCAAAAGAGCCAAAGGTTTTCTGGACTTGTAAAAATGCTTGGGCGTTGGCACGCGTCGCAAAAATCTTGGCTCGATTTCGAATGATGGTTGGATTCTCTAACATGGCTTCCAACTCCCCATCTGTCATTTCCGCGACCTCTTGAATTTGATAGCCATGAAATGCTTCTCGGAAAGCCTGGCGTTTGTTGAGTACCGTTTCCCAAGACAGACCAGCCTGATAAGTCTCCATACAGAGCAGTTCAAAAAGAGCGCGGTCATCATGAAGGGGTTGCCCCCACTCCTCATCATGATAGGCTACATATAAGGGATTATTCATTTTTACCCAACCACAGCGTTTTGGCATATTATACTCCTATTTGACCAACATCTTAAGGGCCGACTTGATATAGTTCTCTGCTGTATCCGTCGTTCCTTCAAAGAATTTCTTGATTTTCTTAAGTTCAGTCGCCTTGTAGCCCAGTGCCAGCATGGCTTCCATAGCTTCTTCCAGTTCTTGGTTTTCAGCGCTGGTTTGCACTGCGACCTTGGAAGGAAGGTCATCACTAGCCACGACTACCTTGCCTTCCAAGTCCAGCACCATCTGCTGGGCTGTTTTCTTGCCAATTTTAGGGAACTTGGTCAAGTAGGTGATGTTCTTAGTCTCGATCGCTTGAACCAAGCCAGCATTGTCATCAGCTGCGATGATAGCAAGAGCTGACACAGGACCAATCCCTGAGACCGAGATCAGACTGAGAAAGAGCTTTTTCTCATCTTCTGAGCGAAAACCGTAGAGCAGATGGGCATCCTCACGAACAACTTGGTGCACATAAATCTGAGTTTCTTGATTGACCTGACCTGAGTAGGCATAGGGATTGGCTACATGCAAGATATAACCGATACCATTTGCCTCAAGGATGATATATTTAGCAGTGATTTTGGTAATGATTCCTTTTAGATATTCGTACATAATTTTCACTTTCTATAATTGATTTGCAATTCCTTGTAAATGCGCTGCTCTGATGATAAGAAGCAACCCAAGTACTGCACACACAATAAAAACGAGCCAAACACCTACAGCACCTGTTGCAGCGCTGATAGAAATCATCGCCCCCGCTAAAATAGACGCTAAAGGCTGCGCCATATTAAGGAAACCTGAGTAGGTTCCGAGCTTATTCTCATTCATCATTTCCGCCCGCAAAACTTGGCTTGGCGGCATGCAGATGAGTTCCCCCATAGTATAGAGAATGGCTAGCAAAAACAGAGCCCAGAAACT
Organism: Streptococcus sp. GMD3S; assembly: GCF_000298695.2. GTDB lineage: Bacteria > Bacillota > Bacilli > Lactobacillales > Streptococcaceae > Streptococcus. The sequence goes on from NZ_AJRC02000007.1 coordinate 13,401, forward strand.
CCTGAAGACAATGGTGAAAAGCATACCCAAGTCAAAGATAATACTTCCCAATAAAAACTGCGGTATGAGCTTCATTTCCTTGGTCAAACGATTGGCAGTCGTTATGAAGCAAACAATAATCAGGGTATTGATAAAGACCATGATACTGAGCATCTTAGCTCCTGAAATATGAATACCGAAAATACTACTCGCGATGAATGACTCTTTCAAATGAACGGGTATATAATTGTCAATTTGCAACCAGATAACTCCATTAAATACAGTCCCTAACGTATAAAGTAGGAAAATTTTGTCCTGAAAAACAGAAACATAATTTTTCACAGTTGCCAAAGGACTGCTACCATGCTCAAAGACCAGATTAGCTGGCTTGCTTTCTGAAAAATATTTCCAAGCGAGGAAAAAATTCAAGAAGCTAATCACCGTCAAAACCAGAAGCAACTCAAAAAAATGGTGGTCGTAAAAGAAACCTGCAAGCCCTGCTCCTAACATAACGGATACATTGACAAACCAATAACTAATCGTATAAACGAAACGGCGATTTTGCTCGTCGGTCAAATCAATAATCATCGCATCAATAGCCGGCCAAGAGAAAGTTCCTGCGGTCTCTGCCAGCAACATTCCGACAAAAGTCAAAAAGGGAAAAATATGATTAGGCATATTTGCCAGCAGCACAAGAAAGTAGCCACTCGCAAGACCAAAGTTTCCCCAGTCAATGACTTTCTTACGTCCCCAAAGATCCGCCAAATGTCCACCATACAGCCCAGCTAAAAAACCAATGAGTTTGGTTGTGATCATCAATAACCCCGCCCAAAAGGCTCCAAAATATTGAACATAGTACATGGCCATAAAAGGAGTAATGGCACTCTCTAAAATCCGTGCTACAAAGCTCATCCATTCCCGCATTTGAATTTGCTTGGGGAGGGCAAAAAATTCTTTCATCTTTCATTCCTTTTTCATAATTTCTTCGCTTTTTCTTACCTAGTATATCATATTTTTTTGCTGAAAACTGCAAACACAAGTGCAACCTCTGGTTGACAAATAGTACAGGAGATTGTATTCTCATAATAAGTAAAAATTGTTAGGATAGAAGTAGAAAAAGGAGGATAGAATGATGAAACTCGCAGAAAAACTATTTGAACTCCGAAAGGAAAAAGGTTGGTCCCAAGAAAAGCTAGCAGAACAAATCAATGTTTCTCGGCAAAGCATCTCCAAATGGGAGTCTGGACAAGTCCTTCCTGAAATCGAAAAAATCATTGAAATAAGCAAGATTTTTCAAGTGACAACTGACTATCTACTACTGGATGAAAGCATTGAAAAAGTTTCCACAGCAGTGATTTTGGAGGAAGACAAAGACAACTACTATAAAAAGGTTAAATCCTTTGGTCTTTGGCAGGTGATTTATATTTTTGTATTGGCTCTGGCTATCTATCTCTTTTTAGCCGGTTCTAGTTTTCCAGCTGAATTCACCGCTTGGATCTGGCTAACCTTCGTTCTCTTAATCGCTTCTGCTGTCGCTATCAATAAGGTTCTCAAAACCAAACAACGTTATCTTGATAAGGTCATTGGTCTTGAGACTCCTTCAGACAACGACGATTCTACAAAGCCTGGAATCACCTAATTCAGTTTTCACAACATTTTTATAGAACTGGTCTTGTCAAGCAAGTGTAAATATCGTGTCAAGTTGCCCATGTCCAATCAAGTTCCCACCTTAGAAAAACTAAAAAGCCTTGTTCAAAAGGAACAAAGGCTTTTTGTGTTCTTAATATTTCCCCAACTCACGAAGACTCGTATGATTTTCCTGAATGCGTCGGAACATTTTTTCCATATCTGACTTGGTAAAATGCACCAAAACGGGACGTCCGTGTGGACAGTTGTAGGGGTTATCACATTGAGAAAGCTGATAAAGGAGCTGTCTGGCTGAATGGTCATCGATACGGTGATTGGCCTTGATCGACCGCTTGCAGGACATCATGATAGCCAGCTCTGCTCGGTATTTCTTGATCGAAACTTCTTTAGTTAAGAGGAGCATATCGCACATCTCATAGATACCAGATTCGATTTCCTCTTCGGCCATCCAAATAGGATGTTCACGCAGGATAAATTGATTTTCTCCATACTCTGCTAGAAAAACACCTACTTCCTCTAGGAGAGGCATTCTTTCTCTAAGACGAAGGGCATCATCCGCAGGAAATTCAAAGATGTAGGGCACTAAGAGTTGCTGCTGACTCTGGTCAACATTGCCGATGCTTTCACGGTATTCCTCGTACTTAACCCGCTCCTGAGCTGCATGCTGGTCAATGATATAGAGTCCATCTCGCCCCTGGGCAAAGAGATAAGTCCCGTGCATCTGTCCGAAAAATTCCAATTCTGGAAAGCTTGATGATTCTTCTCGCTCCAGCTTATCATAGGCTTTATCGAGACTAGCAAGGTCCAACTCTGGATGGTCTAGTTGGTCATAGCTAGCTGGCTTTCTCTCTGCAAAATGCAGTTTTGCAGGCTTGGTCAACTGGTCCAAGGTTTCCTTGGCAAACAGGGTTAAATCCTGTCTTTCTTCAGTCAAGCCTACTTGATGGTCTGAAACCTCAACTTGAGTCGGTCTTGTTACTTCTGTTTGTTCATAGTAAAGCGTATTTTCTTTGAGTGGGAGAATGGTCTGCTCTACCTTTTGACGATTACGAACGGTCGACTTGGCAAGATTTTCTAAAGCATCAGGTATCAAGGCTTGTTCCTTGAGACTATTTGAAATAGCCTCTGAAAGCAGCGCCATCAGTTCTCTTTCCTTAGAAATCCGCACTTCTTGCTTGGTCGGATGCACATTGACATCTGCCAAATAAGGATCAATATGGATGTGAATGACAGCCAGTGGAAAACGCCCTACCATGAGCTTGCTTCCATAACCGTCAAGAATAGCACGGTTGAGTAGAAAGTTCTTGATATAACGGCCATTGATGAAGAGGCTGATATAGTTGCGATTTGCTCGGGTTAACTCAGGCAGAGACACAAAACCTGTAATTTCGAAATCTAAGTCAGAGTTCTCAATTTCAATCATCTTCTTAGCACTCACCAAACCGTAAATCCCTGCGATGGCTTGACGCAGTTGACCAGTCCCTGCTGTCCGCGTCATTTCCTTGCCATCACTGATTAAACTAAAAGAAATCTCGGGATGAGCCAATCCCAGACGGTTGACAATATCAATGATATGAGACAGCTCAGCTTGCTGGCTCTTCATATACTTGAGGCGGGCAGGTGTGTTGAAAAAGAGGTCCTCCGCACAAACCTTGGTCCCCACAGGACTAGTCGCTGGAATGACTTCCTCAACTTCACCCCCACGCGCAACGAGCTTAGTCCCATGACTCGCACCATCCACCGCTGTCAACAGAGTCAGCACACTGACAGAAGCGATAGAAGGCAGGGCTTCACCACGAAAACCGAGTGTCCGAATCCGAAAGAGGTCTGCTTGATTTTTTATCTTACTGGTCGCATGTCGACGCAGGGCCAACTCCACCTCATCGTGGGCAATTCCATGACCATTATCTGTGATTTGAATCTTCTTAAGACCAGCTTCCTCAATCTCAATGATAATCTGACTTGAGCCCGCGTCAATGGCATTTTCTACCAACTCTTTGACCACACTGGCAGGACGTTCAATAACCTCTCCTGCTGCGATCTGGTTTGCCAGCACCTCTGGCAATTCAATAATTTGAGACATCTTTCAGCCCCTTTCTGTATCTATTTTCCTAGAAATTGATTAGTGCTATTATACCATATTTCAGATACTATCAGAAAAAGCAAATACCACATAGACTCCAAATCTGTCCACATAGGCAAAAGCTCTTGCTAGGGGTCGTAAAATAGTGTTTAATAAAGGTGTACAGGAAGTGATCACAACCTTGTATAACTGAAAAGGAGGGAAATTTATGAAAGTAGAACTACAGATTAAGGAGACTTACGAGGAGGAAAAGCTGATTATCCAAGCACCTCAGCCGACCGAAAAAGTCCAAAAAGTCATCGAGTTCGCAGAAAATCTTGACCAAAAAGAAACAATCAAAGGAAAGATTGATGATCAGGTCTATCTAGTTAAGATTGGTAAGATACAACGCTTCTATATCGAGAATCGGAAGGTTCTAGCAGAAACTGCATCTCAGACCTATACCATTGATTTTCGGCTCTATCAAGTGCTTGACATTCTGCCGACCACTTTTATCCAAATTTCCCAATCTGAAATCGTTAATATTGACGCTATCTCTCATCTCAAACTAACCCCCAACGGCCTGGTCGAAATCTTTCTCAAAAACGAAAGCTTCACCTACTCTTCACGCCGTTACCTAAAAACCATCAAGGAGAAATTAGAACTATGAAAAAACAAATCTTTCACGATGCAGCCGCTGGTGTACTTATCGGCCTCATCCTCTCTATCCTCTTTTCACTCATTTATGCACCAAATACCTATGCCCCACTAAGCCCCGAGTCTCTTATCGGCCAAGCGATGGCTCAACATCAGGTTCACGGTGCTCTAGTCTTGCTCTACTGTATGGTCATCTGGTCAGCTATCGGTGTTCTCTTTAGCTTTGGCAGTCGTTTATTCAGCCGTGACTGGAGCTTGCTCCGTGCCACACTTTCCCATTTCTTCCTCATGCTGGCTGGCTTTGTTCCACTAGCAACTCTGGCTGGTTGGTTCCCCTTCCACTGGACCTTCTATCTCCAGCTTATTCCAGAGTTTGCGATTGTCTACCTCATCATCTGGACTATTCTCTATAAAAGAGAAGCTAAAAAAGTAGACCACATCAATCAACTCTTGGCCCATAAAAAGTAATAGAGAAAATCCCACTCACAAAAATGTGAGTGGGATTTTTTTATAACTTTTGTTTGAGCTCGACCAAGACATTCATAGCCTGCATCGGTGTCATATTGTATACATCCAGTTTAGCTAATTCTGCTAGGATAGGATGCTCTGCAGGCGCGTCAAAGAGTGACATCTGTTCAGTAACAGCGCTTGTTTGTCTCATGGGAGCAGGACTTTCCGTCCCTTGATTCTCCAGTTGAGTCAATATCTTATCCGCCCTTGCTAAAAGTTCTGCTGGCAAGCCAGCAATCTTAGCAACGTGGATACCATAGGATTTGTCAGCTGGTCCTGGTTCGATCTTGTGAAGGAAGGTGACCTGTCCATCCTGTTCTAAGGTTGCCACGTGGACATTGACCAAGTGTTCCAAGCTGGACTCCAGACTGGTCAACTCATGGTAGTGGGTCGCAAAGAGAGTTTTGGCTCCGATATGTTCATGGATGTATTCGATGATGGATTGGGCCAGAGCCATTCCGTCATAAGTTGCAGTTCCGCGTCCCAATTCATCAAAGAGAATCAAGGAATCCTTGGTCGCATGCGAAATGGCATTGTTGGCCTCCATCATCTCCACCATAAAGGTTGATTGACCTGAAACCAAGTCATCTGCTGCTCCGATACGGGTAAAGATAGTATCGAAGATAGGCAAATGGGCGCTTTCTGCCGGCACATAAGAACCCAGCTGGGCCATAACCGCAGTCATGGCTAACTGGCGCATGTATGTTGATTTCCCACTCATGTTGGGCCCTGTAATTAGCTGAATACTCGTATCTTCTGCCATCTGGATACTATTTGGAATATAGGTCTGAGCTCCCATGACCTTTTCGACGACAGCATGGCGCCCTTTCTGGATATCAATTTGTGAATCGTCTCCAAACTCAGGTCGGATCAAATGCTGGGTTTCAGCCACAACTGCTAGACTTTGCAAGACATCAACCGTTGCAATTCCTTGGGCTAGAGCCTGCAAACGCTGGATGTACTTGCTGACTTCCTCACGGATACGCATAAAGATTTCATATTCTAGGTTGGCTGACTTCTCGCGCGCCTCCAGCATATCTCCCTCGATACGGGCTAATTCCTCGGTACCAAAGCGTTCCGAATTTTTCAACGTCGCCTTGCGGAAAAAGTGGGCTGGCACATTTCCCAGTTGCGAATTAGTCACATGGAAATAGTAGCCATCCTTTTTATTGTAGTCAATCTTAAGCGTGCTGATACCAGAGTTTTCTCGCTCCTTAGCCTCAATCTCAGCAATCCAACTGGTCCCTTCTCTGAGCACTCGACGGTATTTATCCAAGGTTTCATCAAATCCAGTCCGGATAATACCACCTTCCGTAATCACGTGAGGAGCTTCAGGAGCAATCGCAGCACTAATCAAGCTCTCCAACTCCGGAATGGCATCCAGCTGTGCGATGAGATAGGCTAGAGCAGGCTGCTCCATGCCTTCTAAAATCGCTCGAATCCGTGGCACACTAGATAAGGTAGTCGCCAGTTGCAAGAGATCCTTTGGATTGGTCTTGCCAAAAGAAACCCGACTAGCCAAACGTTCGATGTCATAAACACCCTTGAGACTGTCTGTCAAATCACTACGCTCAAAGAAGTGGTCAAGAAAGACCTGCACCACCTCTTGACGTTGGACGATTCGTTCCTTATCAATCAAGGGACGATGGATCCAAGAGCGCAAGAGCCGCATGCCCATAGCTGTTTTGGTTTCATCCAAAAGCCAGAAAAGACTCCCCTGCTTCTTGCCTGAACGGGCATTCTCAACCAAATCCAGACTAGCCTTGGTCGCATAATCCATCTGCAAGAAATCTTTAATTTCATAGTGGATAACTGGTTTGAGATGGTTCAATTCTCGCATCTGGGTACGGTGAACATACTGGAGGAGCTTACTAGCTGCCGCTTGCTCCACAGCTGCCAGTCGTGGATCCAGTAAATGAATATCCTCAAAGCCTTCCTTCTCATAAGAAAGCACCAGATTCATCTGACGGCTGAGGATTTGTTCTTCTTCCTCAGACAAGTCATAACCCAGCACCACTTCTCGAGCCTTGAGATTACGGATTTCCCCACAAACCAACGTGAAATCTAATAGACCTGTCACATAAAAGTCACCCGTCACCAAATCCATATAAGCCAGACCAAATTGATTGCCATCACAATCTAAGGAAACCAAGAAATTATTCTGACTATCCGGCTTACTGCTATCAACGACCGTTCCAGGTGTGATGACCTGGACCACCTCTCGCTTGACAACACCAACTGCTTGTTTGGGATCTTCCATCTGCTCGGCTATGGCTACCTTATAGCCCTGCTCAATCAGAACATCGATATACTGCTGGGCAGAATGATAGGGGACACCCGCCATGGGTATCGGATTTTCTGCATTTTTATTCCGACTTGTTAAGGAAATTTCTAAAATCTGCGCTGCATTAATTGCATCTTCATAGAACAACTCGTAAAAATCACCCATTCGAAAAAGCAAAAAAGCATCTGGGTATTGTTTCTTAATATCCACATACTGTTGCATGCCGGGTGATAGCTTTTCTGTTGCCATTTTCCGTCTCTCCTTGCTAAAAATAAGTCTTGAGAGCAACTCCCAAGACCTTATTTATCTTTCATCAAATCTAGCAAACGATCTTCCATCAGCTTGGCAACGTGCTGGTCTCGACAAATAACCAATAAGGTATTAGCACCAGCAACCGTTCCTAAAATCCATTCATCCTTGTTTGCATCTACAATGTTTGCTAAGACTGCAGCTTCCCCAAGTTTGGTATGAAGTACCAAGGTGAACTCTGCTCTTGCAACACCTTCTAAATGATGAGACAAAAACTCAACTAAATCAATCTTATCTGTCTCATTTGCTAGTACATAATACACCATATCATTTTTCTTAACCTTGGTCAAGCCGATTTCACGCAAATCACGTGACAAAGTCGTTTGTGTCACATAAACATTACGAGCTTCTAAACGATCTTGAATCTCTTTTTGTGTCCCAAGTTTTTCTTCGGTGATCATCTTTTTAATCAACTGATGCCGTTCTCTTTTTCTCATATTATCCTCTTAAGTGAATATTTATAACAAGTTTTACATTTATTTTATAACTACATTATACCAAAAAAACTAGATAATTCAAAAAAATTCTTTTCTTTCTCAAAAAATGTAGTAAATTGTGTTAAAATAGTAAAAAAGCCCAAAAGGAGCCCTTATGAATACAAAAGAATTGATTGCTAGCGAGTTGGCTAGCGTCATTGATAGCCTGGACCAAGAGGCTATTTTAAATTTACTGGAAACACCTAAAAACTCAGAAATGGGAGATATCGCCTTCCCTGCCTTTTCTCTAGCAAAGGTCGAGCGTAAAGCTCCTCAAATGATTGCAGCAGATATTGCTGAAAAAATCAATAGTCAAGCCTTTGAAAAGGTTGTTGCTACTGGACCTTACGTCAACTTTTTCCTTGATAAATCGGCTATTTCGGCTCAGGTATTACAGGATGTTATCACTGAAAAAGAGCACTATGCTGACCAAACCATTGGCAAGCAAGAAAATATCGTTATCGATATGTCTAGTCCCAATATCGCAAAACCATTCTCTATTGGGCACTTGCGTTCAACAGTTATCGGAGATAGCTTATCACATATTTTTCAAAAAATCGGTTATCAAACGGTCAAGGTCAACCACCTAGGAGACTGGGGCAAACAGTTTGGAATGTTGATCGTTGCCTACAAGAAATGGGGAAATGAGGAAGCCGTTAAAGCGCATCCAATCGATGAACTTCTTAAACTCTACGTTCGCATCAATGCTGAAGCTGAAAAAGACCCTAGCTTGGATGAAGAAGCACGCGAATGGTTCCGCAAACTGGAAAATGGAGATGAGGAAGCCCTCGCTCTCTGGCAATGGTTCCGTGATGAAAGTTTAGTGGAATTCAACCGCCTTTACAATGAATTACAAGTTGAATTTGACAGCTACAACGGAGAAGCCTTCTACAACGATAAGATGGATGCTGTTGTAGATATTCTCGCTGAAAAAGGACTTCTTGTTGAGTCAGAGGGAGCCCAAGTTGTCAATCTTGAGAAATATGGAATTGAACACCCAGCCCTTATCAAAAAATCTGATGGTGCAACTCTCTATATCACACGAGACTTGGCTGCAGCCCTTTACCGTAAAAAGGAATACCAATTTGCAAAATCCATCTATGTTGTTGGTCAAGAGCAATCTGCCCACTTCAAACAACTCAAGGCAGTACTACAAGAGATGGGCTACGATTGGAGCCAAGACATTGTCCATGTTCCGTTTGGATTGGTAACAAAAGAAGGGAAAAAACTCTCTACCCGTAAAGGAAATGTCATCTTGCTAGAACCGACTATCGCTGAGGCTGTTAGTCGTGCCAAGGCCCAAATCGAGGCGAAAAATCCTGAGTTAGAAAATAAAGACCAGGCTGCCCACGCTGTTGGAGTTGGGGCTATCAAGTTCTATGATCTTAAGACCGACCGTACAAATGGATATGACTTCGACCTTGAAGCTATGGTATCCTTTGAAGGGGAAACTGGACCTTACGTTCAATACGCCTACGCTCGTATCCAATCTATCTTGCGCAAAGCCGATTTCAAGCCAGATACAGTTGGCAACTACAGCCTGAATGATGCTGAAAGCTGGGAAATCATAAAACTACTCCAAGACTTTCCACGTATTATCAATCGTGCAGCAGATAACTTTGAACCTTCTATCATTGCGAAATTTGCGATTAGTCTGGCTCAAGCCTTTAACAAATATTATGCACATACACGTATCCTAGATGAAAGTCCTGAGCGCGACAGTCGTCTAGCACTCAGCTACGCAACCGCAGTGGTCCTCAAAGAAGCCCTTCGTTTGCTCGGAGTAGAAGCGCCAGAGAAGATGTAAATCGCCAAAGTTACTTGATTGCAAAGCAATCTAAGTAACTAACGCCAAATCCTATTCGGACTTTGGCTAGGCGCTTCACTAGTAAAGAAACATAAATATTGTCGATTTATGTTTCTTTACGTCGTAACCAGTACGAGTTGCCCAAACGCTTTACTAATTCACCAGACCAAATAATATCGATTTGGTTAGGCTCATGTCGTAATCTTTTAAATTACTTGAAAGCAATCTGAAAGATTGAGGCAAAATAACATTTATATTGTGTTCGGCATTGTAGCATTTCAATGAAACAATTTATTCACTTTTACTATTTCTTTATCACACTGGGAGATTCCTTATGAGCCAATATGCTTATATCCTCGTTGTACTTAGCTTGGTTTTCCTTTTTCTGCTCAATAAGTACGAGAAGGAAAGACTTCAAAGACTCTACCAAGAGCAACTTTTGAAGGACGAGACATTTAGGTCTGACATCAAAGAGAAAATTCACACGACTGAAAATATCAATGATGTCATTGCACATATCAATAAAACTTACCGTCTGGGAATGTTGCTCTCAAAAGACGTCACAGATCAATTGAAATAATCAAAATCCGAGAAGCTTTCTTCTCGGATTTTTTAGGCTTACCATATTCTCCTTGGAGAAATTTCATTAATGCATGTAAAGTTTTCTGTAATTTTCTATATTTTTTCAAAATGGTCTTGCATTTCCTTTAAGATTTTTGTAGAATAGTAGCTATCTATTCAGATTATTCTGAAAATTCAAAAATAGGAGTGTTTATTATGTCACAAGTTACGTTATCAAACCAGTCAACCTGGGCAAGCAAACTAAAGGCAATGGGGCCAGGAATCCTAATGGCTTCTGCTGCCGTTGGAGGTTCTCACATTGTATCCTCTACTCAAGCTGGTGGTTCTTATGGGTGGTCACTACTCCTCTTGGTTATCTTGGCCAATGTTTTTAAATATCCATTTTTCCGTTTTGGTGCCGAATATACTGCCGACACTGGTAAAACCTTGGTAGAAGGCTATGCTGAAAAAGGAAAAATCTATCTCTGGATTTTCTTTGTCCTCAATGTCTTCTCTGCTATGGTTAATACAGCTGGAGTCGCTATCCTTTGCTCAGCCATCATCGCTAGCGCCTTCCCAATGATTGGACTTAGCATCACTCAGTGGTCCCTTATCCTTGTTGCAGTCATTTGGGCCATGCTACTCTTTGGTGGCTACAAACTATTAGATGGTATGGCAAAATGGATCATGTCTGCTTTGACCATTGCAACTGTTCTTGCAGTTATCATTGCAGCAATTAAACATCCAGAATACAGCTCTGATTTTGTCGAAAAGACACCTTGGCAAATGGCGGCACTCCCTTTTATCGTTTCCCTCTTAGGATGGATGCCTGCCCCTATTGAAATTTCAGCCGTCAATTCACTCTGGTCTGCTGAAAAGAAAAAGACCGTCAACTTTAATACAGCGGACGCCCTTTTCGACTTTAACGTTGGTTACATTGGAACTGCTATCCTAGCTGTATTCTTCGTGGCACTAGGAGCACTGATTCAGTATCCTACAGGACAAGCAGTTGAAGCAGCTTCAGCCAAGTACATTTCTCAATTTGTGGGTATGTATGCCTCTGTTCTTGGAGAATGGTCCCGTTATTTGATCACCTTTATCGCCTTTCTCTGTATCTTTGGAACGGTCATCACCGTTATCGATGGCTACTCTCGTGTCAATCAGGAATCGCTGCGACTCTTGATTCGTCAAAAAGAGGATTCTCGCAAATCTTTGAACATCTGGATGACCATTACCGCTATCATTGGTATCGTAATTATTAAATTCTTTGCTGGTCAAGTTTCCACCATGCTTCGCTTTGCCATGATCGGTTCTTTCCTGACAACACCATTCTTCGCTCTTTTGAACTATGTATTGGTGACACGTGAGAATAAAAATCTTCCTTCTTGGCTAAAACTCCTCGCTATCGCAGGATTGATTTTCCTCTTTGGCTTCGCTATCTTCTTTATCTATGCACTTGCCATCGGAAAAGCAGGATAGTTTATAAAATGGCACCCTGACAGGGTGCTTTTTGCATACTCAAAAGCAGTTGAAAATCTCAACTGCCCCTCAGTACTACTTTATTTTTCTGTCTCTAACTCATACAAGTCTGCAATGATTGCTGCGACTTTTTTAATATCTCCCAGCATGCCTCTCATTTCAAAATCTGCTAGAACGGGGAAACCAAAACGCTGGCTGTACTGCTTGGCTGTTAGGCAGTATTGATTGTTAAAATTGCGATTACCAGATCCCACTACCCCAAAACACTTACTAGCATTGTCTCCATAAGCGATAAAGTCGCCCACTGGAGTCGTTAGAATCTCAACATCGCCGTTATCGACACCATTTCCACCTTCCAGATAGGTCGGCAAGAAAGCGACATAGGGATGTTCCATTTCAAAGAATTCTTGGCCTTCCTTGACCAAATCCTTGATATGGATTTTTTGGACCTCAATTCCCTCATACTGAGACAAGAGATAGTCCTTGAGTCGGGTTACAAAACTCTCTGTATTCCCACTCAGACTGATATACACTAGGGATATTTTTTTCATGTTGACCTCGATTTTTTGTTTACGATTTAAAAAGAACTAACAAGATTGTAACTTGATAGTCCTTTTTTGTCAATACTTAGGCAACTTCTTCTGCTTCGACTTCTTCGGCCAAATCTTTTTGTTGGCGCCACATCTTGTAAAAGACTAAGGCTAAAAAGAGAACATTGATAATGATGAACAAAATATTCGTTCCTTGTGCAAATGCTCCCATTCCTAGGCCGAGGGTAGAATCTTTGATTAATTGAACCGCATCTTGAACATTCATATAGCTATAAACCAAACCAACAATCGCTAGTAGAACATAGCCAATATAAGCATAGTTTGCGAATTGCACATTTTTACGTACTAGAAATACAAAGGCTACTACAACTAAAATTGCAGATAAAACAATCAACAACGTATTAAAAATAGAGTGCGATGACGCTGTTACTTGGTAAGTATAGTTGACTGTGTCTTCTAATTGCTGAGCAGTAAGCGTCCCGCTATTCGCCAGGCTAGCACGAAGCACATCTTTACTTGGCAATGGACTCAAGATTCCAAATAATGACATAGATGAAATGAGGGCTGATAAGACTAACAAAACCCAAAGATAAATAGGATTCTTTTTCATGTTTTCCTCCAAAAGATATTTTGAACATTATAGCATTTTTTGTACAGGAATACAACTTTTACAAGCTAGTTTCAACTTGTTTCCGATAAGCTTTCGGTGATTTTCCGCACAATTTACGGAAAACCTTATAGAAATATCCAACATTACTATAGCCAACTGCATAGCAAATATCTTCGATGCTATCACTGGTCGACAGTAAGAGTTGCTGCGCTGCCTTAATTCTCTGTTTATTGAGCAATTCCGCAAAGGTTGAGTTGGTTTCCCTCTTGATCAGCTGACCGAGATAGACAGGATTGATAAAGAGATCCTTGCTAATATCCTTAAGTGAGAGCTCTTTCTGATAATCACGCCCAATCACCTCCAGAACGCTCACCACATTTTCATTCATGCGATACTGGCCAAAGAACTTGGTCAAGGTTTCTTTGATATAGGCAACCAATTCTTCAAAGGTGTTAATGGCATGGATAGCTTTGACAATCTCGGTCATATCATCTGCTTTTAGGTGTTCAAACAAATGAAAGACATCCATGACAAACTGGGTAAAGAGCTGCTTCGTGATAGCCACGCGCGGGGTATTCTCCAAGACGACCTTCTCTAGCAAGGTTAATTCTTCGATGATTTGATTGATATTCCCTTGGATAATCACCCGATAAATCGGCTCGTAATAGGCAAACAAACTCTCGGATTTTTCTAGATTAACTGAACCGTAGAAGAGGGCTTTTTCAGCGTTGATCTTCCAATTCTCAAAGGACTGCTGGTAGGGTGCTTCAAATGGTGTCACGACGATGCCATCGAGCGGTTGATCAGAGATGAAAATCTGCCAGTCTTGCCCCAAAACATAGTAAGGAATGGTAAAAGAACCCTGCTTTTCCTTGGATAGACCAATCCACCAGCTGTCTTTACCTGACAGGTAGTTCGTAAATCCTGTCTCATCCAATTCTTGACTGAGGGTCTGACTTTGTTCCACCTTTTCCTGAAGCTGCTGCGCAATTTTTTCTAATAAATTGCCCAACTCCACCTTGTCTACTGGCTTGACCAGATAATCCACGACACTAAGGTTCATGGCTTTTTTAACGTACTCAAACTCCTGATAACCAGACAGCAAGATATAATAGGTATCTGGAAGTAGCTCTTTCATTTCCCTAATCATCTCAAGTCCGGTCTTATCTGGCATGTTGACATCGGAAATGACCACATCTACTGGATTTTTCTTAACATAGTCCAAAGCATCATCTGCGTGATTAGCTGTTGCGACGACTTGCATATCCCATTTTTCAAAGGGGATTAATCGCTTGAGCCCCTCTGTCACCATGTACTCATCGTCTACTAATAAAACTTTATACATTTCTACCCTTTCTATTCATCCTGGATAGTGATATGGTAACGAACACCTTCTTGCTCAGCTGACTCTACACTGATTTGGTAGCGATCCCCAAAGTAGAGAACAAAGCGTTCGTGTACATTTACTATTCCAATTGATTGCCGCTCCCCACTATAGCTTGCCTCGTGTTCAAAACTTCGTTGAGCTAATTTTTCTTGCAAGCTAGCTAGTTTCTCAGCGGGCATTCCTCGACCATTGTCTTCCACTAGGATTTCAACGAAGCCTTGGCCCTTCAAGGCTTTGATACTGATGACATTATCCGTTCTGCGATGGTCAACACCATGGGCAAAGTAGTTTTCTACCAATGGTTGGAGTGTAAATTTTGGAATCCTCATTTCTTCCAATTCTGGTGCAATCTTGAAACCATAGGCAATGGATTTAGGATAACGCACCATGCAGAGATAGCTATATTTTCGGCAAAATTCCAACTCCTGCTTCAAGGTCGTTTCCCGCTCGTCAGAGATATTGTTGCGTAACAAGCTACTAAATTCATAGATAATATCTGCCAGTTCATCCTGACTTTGCATGACGGCATACATCCGTAAAAACTCCAGAGTATTGTACATAAAGTGAGGATTGATTTGAGCCTGCAGGGCTCGCATATTGGCATCTTTTTGACTGAGCTCTAGCTGATAGATATCATGGATATTTTTTTCCAGGCGGTCCAACATATCATTGGTTGTTTCTGCAATGAGAAGCAACTCTTGGTCTTTTTCAGAGGTATCGATTCGAAGGCCTTCTTCTCCTTGAGCAATCACCTCGATCGAATCTACTAGGTCTACGACCTGCTTTTGGTAATTTGAGAAAGTCTGTCTAAGGGTCACGTACAAAATGATGATAAAGAGAATACTTAGCCCAATAGTGACAGCTGAACTCGTCAAAGTTCCTGTAAGAACAAAATTTTTAGGAACAGCAACTCGAACCTGATAACCATGAGAGGTGACACCCACAAACCAGTTTTCTCGCTCGGCTGAGACCTTCTCCCCAATATGGAACATCTCAGTCTCAAAAGGCGAAGTTACTGTTACAGCCATTGGGATATGACCCCGAGTATTGTCAATAGCTCCATGTAAAACATCTGGGGATAGAGAGATATAGATCACTCCTAAATCCTTGTCAGACACAGGATCAGAAACAGGAATAGCAAAACTATTGGCTGTTGGCTTAAAATCCTCCGCAGGAACTTTCTCTCCACTGCGTTTTTCTCTAGTCGAAACATATACTTCCTTGTAGTCCTGAAGAACAATAGCCACTCCAGTCACAAAATCATTCCGAACATAGAGGTCATCAATATTTTCATACAGGGAAACCGAGATATAAGGCGAAGTTTTACGCTCTAATTGCCAATAGAAATAGTCTGGTGTGCTGAGACTGAAATACTTGTAAATCCCTTCGATGCGGGCCTGATTTTCAACCAAAGACTGAGCAAGTTGGGTTGACTCTCTGTGATAGTATTCCACTTCACTCACTGTCCGAGTGGTCACACGTTCTGCAACCCGTTGGGCCTCTTTCTCACGCGAGTCCCAGTCAGCATACGATAGCATAATCGCAAAACTGGCAATGACCACGATCATAACCAAACTATAAATCCGTAAAAGAGAGTGAAGCCAAAACTGCTTCATTCTATTTTGTCGCCAATTTTTCATGGATACTTTCATAAATAGGTTCCAACATATCACTGATAAAGAAATGCCACATTCCAATTCCTACAAAAAAGAGCAAGGCAGGCATATAATAACCAACTCCTACAAGGAGAGTCGTCCCGAGTAAAACCTTGGCAATCGCAGGTAAGCTCATAAAAATCCCGATAAGGGACAGTTTCAAGGTATTTTGGTAGGATAAATCAAAGTACACCTGAAGTTTCAAGGAAACAGTGTAGGCTAGAAAGACAAGAGCAACTACAAGGACGTTGAGAAAGGTCGCCAAAAGGTGGAAAATCGTCTGGTGGGGCAATTGAACTAGAAGATACAAACCATAAACTAGGACAAGATCCACAAACACAAAACTATAGAAAGCCAAATTACTCTTGACAAAATTGCTCTTATACAATTCCCAAGCTTCCTTCAAATGGTAGGCTCGATAGGTATAACCATGCTCCGCATACAAACTCATCAGGGTGGCACTAGCTGGTGCCAAACCAAAGACCACTCCTCCTGCTAGTGTTAATAGCCAGAAATAAGCCGTCGCAATCATTCCCAAAAAGATACGATTAAAGACGAATTCTAGAAACTTTCCCATGCTACTCTCCTTAAACTAACGATGTAACTATTATATCATATTTCAAGCGTTTTCAAAAATTTAGAACTCCCATTTACAATCCTCAAAAAGCGTGATACAATTGGTTTTGTTAATTCACATCAAGGAGATTCTCATGAAGAAAAATATCTTAACCACCCTCTTGGCCGCCGTCCTCTACTTTCTCTGTGTAGGGATTGGAGTCTTCCTAGGACACCTGGTCGATCAAACAGGCAATATGTTCTACGCGCCGGCCTTTTCTGCCCTTGTCGGTGGCAGTGTCTACATGCTTCTTTTGACGAAGGTCCCTCGTTTTGGCGCTATCACCACTCTGGGACTTTTTATGGCACTTTTCTTCCTAGCTAGCAAGCATGGCGCTGGTGCCTTTCTCCCAGGACTCGCCTGTGGTCTTGCAGCAGATGCCATCGCTCGTCTCGGCAACTACAGAGACCGAATCAAAAACACCCTCTCCTTCCTCGTCTTTGCTTTTAGCACAAGTGGTCCTATCTTTCTCATGTGGATCCGTCCCAAAGCTTACGTGGCCACTTTACTTGCGCGTGGGAAATCCCAAGAATACATTGACCGTATCATGGTCGCTCCAGAGTTGGACAAAATCCTTCTCTTTGTTTCAAGCATCCTCCTAGGTGCCTTGATTGGGGCTGTGGTTGGGCAATTTCTAAGTCAAAAAATAGCTGATAAACTATAAGGTAAAAGCCCTGAAGACTAGCAATGCCTAGCTCCAGGGCCTTTTTGTATACAATCTTAAAATTCACTATAGATAAATTCTTGAATATTCGAAAAATCGGTCACAAAACAGTAGATCACGATGCTCAAGATGACCGTATAGAAAAATAGTGTCCACAAGATTAAACGATGTGTGTTAGTTAGCTTGGTTTGCAAATTTGTAAAGTTCTTTTTCAACTTCCATCCATCCTTTCACTCCAACGTGCATCACGTCAAATAAAAAGTAATCATCATACTCTCTGTTTCCATAGTTTAATACGGTTGCACCATGGCTTTTTGCGACATCTTCTATTTTTTTATAAGTTTTTTCTCGCATCTCTCTTGAGACACCAGTGTAGTCATTCCATTTCCCGTTTACTGGGAAAATAATAACCTCAACTTCAATGCCCAATTCTTTAGCAACTGTCAAGAAGAGTTCCATATCTGAATATTCTGGTGACTCTAGGTAGCTCAAATCTTTATTGGAATCTTTCAGCGATGCATAGCGATCTTTTAAGTAAGTATTGTAGTAGTTATTATCAACAGCATAGTCATTATTGTCTGTTTTCTTTTTGACCTCTTCCACAAACTGATCCGTCATCTTTTCCCAATCATAGTCTGGGGTTTTGTCTCCTAGTGAAGGATAATCTGATTTAGCATGTTTTTGATAAAAAGTCTGTTTAAGCTTAAAGGAATACATCGCGTTATCTAACTCTAATAGTTTTTTATCAACAATAGTTCCTTTTCCATCTATGAAATAACTTTTGTATTTTTTGTAGATGTCATTTTGTTGCTTATTTCCTTTGGTAATCTCGATAATGCGATTGATTATTTTTTCTTTCGTTTCTTTACTAATCTTATCATTATCTAGCATGTGAAAAATATGTTCCTGAGAAGCCTTGTTCAAAAAGGCATCTTGATGGGTCCCATCTTTTTCAAACCACTGAACCGACTCTACTATAGCTACTTTTCGCTTACTCATTGATCCTTCAATAGAGCCCAAGGTCGTAGCCTGAATGATGTTTTGAGAATAACTGGTCCCAATCTGCATGATATTAAAATCGTTGTAGTTAAAAATTTTATTTGGATGATAGTCTTCATTTATCGTTGCGACCAACTCTGAGGAACCCATTAGAACCAGTGTATTGGGGGTGATATTGCTTGTTAGAATATCTCTACTTTTATACTTTTCATACGAGGTGCTATAACGAATACTGTTATCCTTGACTTTATAATAATCATCAATCTTCTTGACATACGTCACATTTAAAAGGGCAAGCGTCGCAATTACGAGCACAAGCGATAGTAAAAATGCTTTTAATTTAATCATCTCGTTTTATCCTATCCCTTCGATCTAGCCTATTTCTTTTCAATCTCTTATCTCTTTAAAATCGTCAGTAAGATTTTATAGGGTTCACCTGAAAAGATAAAGAAACCAATCATAACCAAATTCATGGTCACAAACCAACTTAGTAGCTTATACCAGTTTTTGTTTTTATTTTTCTTATAAAAATTGCTTTTCTTTTGATACACTTCAAATCCAGCCATCAAGACACCATGGTAAAAACCATAGACAATGTAGCTAACACTGAGACCATGCCAAAAACCCATGACCAACATATTGATCATATAGGCATAGGTTGCATTGTGTAGTCTATTTTTAAACCATTTTTTCCTGATAACCTGCATCAATACTCTTGAAAATACAAAATCTCTCAACCAGGTCGACAAGGTGATATGCCATCTAGTCCAAAAATCCTTGATATCGACACTCAAGAAAGGTTTGTTAAAGTTCATCGGTGTCTGAATACCTAGAATATTACTACTTCCAACGGCCATTAGACTATAGCCTGCAAAGTCAAAGAACAGATACAAGGTATAGAGGTACATATACTTGATTGAGTAAACGACTGTGCCAGTATTATTTAGAGCGAGTAACATCTGATAAACATAGGTTGATAAAACAATCTTGTAAAGGAGTCCTAGAACGATACGATACACACCGTCCCCTGCTAATTCTAGATACTCTTTTCGGGGCATGACCTCGTTTATCTCTTTTAAAAATCTCCTACTCCGATCAATTGGACCAGCACTAACTGTTGGGAAAAAGAGCAAAAACTGTAGATAATCTTTTACACTGATTTTTTCTTTGATTAAGCCATCCGATATCTCTAGCATGATCTGAATGGTCTTAAAGGACATGTAAGAAATTCCAATAAAGGCCAACAAATGCAGAGAAGTCAGAGCAAAGACTTTATTGATCACCAAAGGAAGGATGGAAAGGAAAACCAGTGGTTTCAGCCACTTTGCCTCTATCCGCTGTGCTAGAAAAACCAGAAAATACTGGTAAACGATAAAGGCGAGCAAATAGACAATCATCGCTCGACTCTTACCATAGATAGCTCCTGCAAATAAGAGGGAGAGGGCCAAAATATAGTAGTCCTTACGTTTTTCAAAAAAGTTTACCACAAAACCAATCAGTAAAACTACAAACAAGAGAAGGAAAAACTCATTCCCCTCGAAATAATTCATACCAGCCAAACTCCTTTACATTATCATCCCTTCTACAGCAAAGTTTCTGACTTGCTAATTGGGGACCTTTGTTTATTATAGCATATTTCTAAAAAGAAGCTTTATCCTTCTTGCATTTCGGTTAGAAAACAAAAAGGAGTCCCGTTGAACTCCTTCCATTATTTATGACTTAATTTCTTGGTCAAGAAATCTCCCAAGAACTGGATTGTAAAGATAATCAAGATGATAATAATGGTCGCCAAGATAGTCACATCGTGATTGTAACGATTAAATCCATAGGCAATGGCTACGTTACCAATACCACCAGCTCCAACCGCACCGGCCATAGCTGTTTCCCCAACAAGGGAAATCAAGGTCACAGTCGTCACACGAATCAAATCTGGAAGACCTTCTGATAGGTAAACACCCACGATGTCCCAGAAGGTCGCTCCGCTCGCTTGAGCCGCCTCAATGACACCACTATCTAACTCAGCCAAGACAACCTGCACCTGACGGGCAAAGAAGGCAAAGACCGCAAAAGAAAGTGGGACAAGGGCTGCATTTGGCCCGATACTTGTTTTGACAATCAAGTGAGACAGTGGCGACATGATTGCCAAGAGGATGATAAATGGTACCGCACGGAAAATAGAGGTAATCTTGTCTAAAATCCAGAAGATAACCTTATTTTCCAAGACACCGCCTGGCGCTGTCAAGACGAGGAAGAGACCTGCCACCAGCCCCAAGAACCCTCCGATGATGAAGGAAAGAACTGTCATATAAAGAGTTAGGTAGATGGCTGTTCCCCAGCCTGCCTGACCAGCCCAGCCCATCTTATAGACATTTGGTAGATAAGTTTGAATCAACTCTGTCATTTTACTGTCCTCCCTTCAATACTTTTAACTGGACGCCAGCCTGACGGATGGCATCTTGGGCACCTGCTAGTGCTGCTTTTTCACCTGACAAGACCACCACCAATTCTCCGACAGGAGTGCCATCGAGAATTTCGATATTTCCATAGAGGATATTGGCCGTTACTTGGTAATGTTTGTACAATTCATTCAAAAGTGGTTCATCTGTCGAAGCCCCTGCATACTTGAGCTGCACTAAGATACTGTTCTCAGATAAATGTTCTACGATTTCTTGCTTCTCAATCTTGACCATGGCTTCATCAATACCTGTAGCTGTTGAGATAAAGTCCTGTGTCAAAGGTTGTTTAGGGTCTGAGAAGATTTCAAGGACACTGCCTTCTTCAATCAAACGGCCATCCTGCATGACCGCCACACGGTTGGCAATGTCTTTGACAATCTGCATTTCATGCGTAATCAAGACAACCGTCAAACCTAATTTCTGGTTCAAATCTTGCAACAAGGCCAAAATCTGCTTAGTTGTCTTAGGGTCGAGGGCAGACGTTGACTCGTCTGAAATCAAAATTTTCGGATCATTTGCCAAGGCACGCGCAATGGCTACACGCTGTTTTTGCCCTCCTGATAGTTGTGAAGGGTAGTTTTCAGCACGATCCGCCAAGCCAACCAAGTCCAACAACTTAGCTACTTTTGCTTTCTTTTCTTCCTTGCTGAGTCCAGAATGTTTGAGGGCAAAGGCCACATTTTCCTCTGCTGTCTTTTGACTCATTAGGTTGAAATGCTGGAAAATCATCCCGATATCTTGACGTTTGCGACGCAACTGCTCTGCCGTCAAGGTTACCTTGCCATCAAAAATGACGTCGTTATCAATGGTAATTTTCCCAGCAGATGGTTTTTGCAAGAGGTTAATCACCCGTACAAGGGTTGATTTCCCTGCTCCAGAATATCCAACGATTCCGTAGATATCCCCTTCTTGGATGTGAATAGTCACATCCTTGACCGCTGTGATGGTTCTTTTCTTTTGGTGAAAAGTCACATCGATCTGATCTAACTTGATAATATCTCTACTCATAGCTTCTAATCAGCTCCTCTACTAATTCAATATGGGTGTAGTAATCGGCGATTCGCACATTTTCATCTCCACCGTGATCTCGGCTATTGGCATTTCCTAGACCGAAGGCCACCATTGGTACCTCTAGGGCATCAAAGACCGTATGCATAGGTCCTGTTCCCGCTGTGGTCGGCAAGACTGATACGCCTTGTGGATAGAATTTCTTGGCCAACTCGATTACGTTGAGAATGGCTGGCGCGCTCATATCGCTTCGATAGCTCATCTCTCCCAAGGTATAGTATAATTCTACCTTATCAAAGCCATTTTTGTCTAGCTGTTTCCGAATTTTTTCCAGAACATCATGCGGTTCTAGACCAGGAACCAAACGAACTTCTAGCTTAGCACTGGCTTCTGCTGGCAAAATCGTTTTAACCCCTTGCCCTTGATAACCTGACTGAATCCCTTCGATATTAAGGGCTGGCTCGAAAAAGAAACGTTTTAGGAAGGCTACACGTTCCTCTTGTAAGAGAGGCAATTCCAAGCCATAAATGCGACTGATTTCCTCAGGATTGCGTTGGGCGTAGGTATCCACCAAGGCTAGTTCTCGTTCATTTGGCTCTTGAACATCCTCGTACAAGCCTTCTACTAAGATACGCCCATCTGCTGCACGTAGGCTACTTAAAGCCTGGATAAGATACCATGGAGCTGATTCCACGACACCACCATAACTCGAGTGGATATCCACATCCGCACTTTTTACCTTGGCATCAAAGGTCACAATGCCCTTGTTTCCTCCAGAGATTTCCAGCTGTTCCAAGGCGTTCTTGGTCCCTTGTTCCCAGACTAGTAAATCCGCCCCACGAAGTTTGTCTGCATGTTTCTCTAAATACTTGTCTAAATCCATAGAAGCAGACTCCTCTGCCCCTTCCATGATAAAGCTGATATTGACTGGCAGATCATCGTGGTGCTGCATATACTTTCTCAGAGCACTCAAACGAGCCGTGATATGGCCCTTGTCGTCGTCAACACCACGCCCATACATAAATCCATTGCGGACCGAAAGCGTAAAGGGATTCTCTGTCCACACCTGATCTCCGTCCGCTGGTACAGTGTCATAGTGGTTATAGAAGATCAAAGTCTTAGCATCTGGACGCGAACTCTTGAAATGCGCCATGACAAAGGGAGCCGTATAGCTCTCATCAATCTCCACTTCAGCCCCTACACGCTTGAAAATCTCACCCAGATAGTTTGCGACCTCCTTGAGTCCAACCTGCTGGGCAAAGACTGATTTCTTGGAAATCAAGGTACGCAAAACTTCAAAATAATGCTGGGCCACATGATCCTTCTCAAATTTTTCAATCTGCTCTTGTTCGCTAGGAAAAACCATTTTCTCTCTCTTTCTACTACGTACTTGTGTCCTCAGAACGACCACAAGTGCCTCTTTAAAATCAACTCTCTATACAAAAGTAAGAGGTGGAAACTCTCTCCCACCTCCCTATGTCTTATTACCAAACTGGTTGGTCCAAACCGTCTGATGTTTCTTCGATAACTTTTTTCACTTCATCAGTGTGGTAAGCTGCGATAATTTTCTTGATGGCATCAGCCTTAGGTGATGATTCCCAATCTTTTTTCGCAACAATGATGTTGTACCATTGTTTTGAGTTTTCATCAGCTTGTTCTTTGAAGAGTGCTTTCTTGTAGTCCAATTTTGCTTCTGTAACGAAGGTATTGTTTACAACGGCAGCATCAACTGATGACAATGAACGAGCTGTTTGACTAGCGTCCAATTCAGTAATCTTCAAGTTCTTTGGATTTTCCGTGATGTTAGCAACTGTTGCAAGAGCAGTTCCAGAAACATCCAATTTGATCAAACCAGCTGATTGAAGCAAGTAAAGTGCACGGCTTTCGTTTGTTGCATCGTTTGGTACGGCGATTTCACCGTTATCTGGGATTTCTTCCACTTTAGTGTACTTGTTTTCTTCCCCATTTTTACCTGAGTAAAGGCGGATTGGTGAGATGTAGGTATCTGCAATCGCTACAAGGTCTTTCCCGTTTTCTTTGTTCCAGTTGTTCAAGAAGTTGTAGTGTTGGAAAGCATTCAAGTCTACTTCGCCATCAGCAGTTGCCTTGTTTGGTTGTGAGTAGTCTGTGAACTCTGTGAATTCCAATTTAATTCCATCTTTTTCAACCAATTCTTGGATTTTATCCCAACGCGCTTCTTCAGAACCGCTACGGTTAACTGTTGCAATTTTGACAACTGTTTCGTTGTCTGCTTTCTTTTCTGAATTTCCGCAAGCTGCAAGAGTCAAACCTGCGACTGTAGCAAGAGCTGCTAAACCGAGCCATTTTTTAATTTTCATGATTCTTTCTCCTTTAAAAATAATACCGTAATAGTATCTCATACTTTATTTGAATTAGCAAATTGTTATTAGATAGGCAGACATATAGTTTGAAACTATATACCTGAAAATTGAGAAATCATCCGTCTTTCTCAGACTGGATGATTTCATACGACTATTTAATATCAGCTTCTGCTGGAAGGTAAGTATCTCCAAAGAACTGTTTAGACAATTTTTCAAGAGTTCCGTCTTTGTAGAGTTCTTGGATACGTTTGTCTACAAATGATTTCAACTCATCTTGACCTTTAGCAAGAAGTGGGTAAACGTAAGGTTGTTGGTCGCTTGGAAGTTCAATGACTTTCAAGTTGTCCAAACCTTGGTTCTTGATAACTGTTTCAACACCAATCTTATCAAAGATCTTGTAGTCAAACTGACCATCGCTCAAACGAGACATGATTTGTTGGAAATCAGCCTTGGTATAGTTAAGAACCGTTGGATTGTCAGCGTGTTGTTTGTTATAATCTTCTAGCTGTTTAGCTGATGTTGTCCCTTGAACGACCTCAGTAGACTTGCCTCCGATATCATCAAGTGACTTGATGCTGTCGTCGTCTTTCTTCACAACGAGAACGTTAGGGTTTTTAGCAGTTGGAGCTGCATAAAGGTACTTTTCAGCACGTTCTTTGGTATAGCTGATATTGTTCACCGCCATTTGATAACGGTCGCTATCAAGACCTGCAAAGACACCTGACCACTCTGTCTTTTCAAACTTAACATCGTATTTGTCAGAGTCTTTAAAGATAGCACGGACTACTTCAATCTCATAACCAGTCAACTCACCATTTTCTTCGTAGTTAAATGGTTTTGGTGAAGCATTGGTTGCAACGATAATTTCTTTCTTACCAGATGCTGCTTCGCTAGTTGCAGTATCTTTCTTATCTCCACCTGAACAAGCTGCTAGTACACCTGCGGCAACAAGTCCTAGAGCAGCAAGAGATGAATATTTGACGATTTTTTTCATGTCATTTCCTCCAAAATAGAATACTTTACTATCTTAACAGAAAATATTTTTTTTCGCCATTATATGATATCTATCTCGGTGATAGGTTTTTTTTATGGCTGATTTAAAAGACCAGACGCAAGACTGCAATCAAGACTACCCCAAAAAGAACCGTACCTACTAGATTGCGGTAGCGAAAGGCTACCCAAGCCGTTGGAAAGACTGCTAAAAAGTCCAGCCATTTGATTTGAGGAAGACTGCCAACTTTGCCAGTCACTACGCTTGAAAGAATCAAGGCAAAGATAATGGAAACAGGCAAAAACTTCAAAAACCGCTCGACGATAGCTGGCAAGCCCTTGTACTTAACCAAGATGAAGGGAATCATACGGGGAATCCAAGTCACTAGGCCTGAAAAGATAACGGCTAACAAAAGATATTTACTGACCATCTAAGACCACCCCCATAGTGCAACCTAGCAAAGTCGCAAACAGAACAGCTAGCGACTGAGACACCACTGTCAAGAGCAAAAAGAAGGACACCGCAACAACGGCTAGGATCCGCAGCAGATTGCGGACAGGAACCCGTCTTTGCATAATCTGAAATTGCGAAGTAAAAATCCCGATAAACATTCCTACAAGGGCAAAGTCCAATCCAAAGACCTCAGGATTTGGAAGAAGCCCACCTAAAGCTGTCCCCGCCACTGTCCCAATAAACCAGGCTACATAACTATTGAGATTGTTCCCGTGCATCCACATGGGATGGACTTTATCTGTATGGGCTAATTCGCCCATCAAAACCCCATAGGTCTCATCTGTCAAGAGACTGGACATGCCGATATTTTGCCAGAGACTAGTATGACGGAAATAGGTCGATGCATGCAAGCTCAGTAAAAAAAGTCGCAAGTTGATCAAAAAAACTGTCATAGCAATGGCTGCCACAGGCGCTTGGACCGCAATCAGTGCCAACATGGCAAACTGGGCGCTCCCAGCATAAACAAAGAGGCTCATCAAGCCCATCTCAACAGGTGTCACATAGGGCGCACCGATAATCCCACAAGCCAGACCAATGCTGACATAGCCAAGGGCAGTCGGCATGGCTGCCTGAACACCTTCCCAAAATCCTTTTTCTTTCATCCTTCTCCTCATTCTTACAAATACAGCATTCTACTACTAAGCATTCAAAACAAGCACGCTAGGGTAACTACCATCGAAATTGATCGATTGCAATATTATATTGGTTGTTCTCAGGATTATCCTCATTCTCATATTCTGTAGGATAAACATCAATCCAGAGTTCTCTCCCTTGCCCTTTCATTTTGACCTTAAATCGATAACCAACATCATACCCCACCAAAGCATCAACTTTCAAAGACTGAAAGTTTGGTAGAGCTTCGATTTCAGCTTTCATGTCTTGGGTCACTTTATAAAATATCTCTTTTTGTTGATCTTTGGAAGCCATAGGGAAATAAACCGTCGCTCCTTGTAAACGATGCGATTTTGAAAAAGTAACGGTCACTCGACCGCTGTAACTTTTCCATTTAAAGTTTTCGTAGTCATAGAAAAGGCGCCCGGTTTTATAGAGATAAGGATCTTTTGCACGCCAAGGATTGTGATAGCCTGTTTCTGTCTCTTCTACTATTTCATGAGGTTTTCCAAACACTTTTTCAAAAGATTCGAGGGGCATATTAAAAGAAACGGATTCAAACATGACCAATTGCGTCTTTTGAAACATTCGAAAAACCATTAAAGACAGCAACAATACCACTAGAGCAAGTGCCATACTCATTATTTTTGTAAATTTCATATTTCTACTATACTAAAAAACTCGGGCATTTGTCCAAGATAAAAAAAGTCAACAATTAACTGACTCTTTATTCTATGGTATAGAAGGAAAGGATTACGATGCATGCCTCCGATATTGACTAATCCCAACCCCATACTCCTTATCTTCAAGCTTTTCATGATATCCAAGTTCTGTCGAATAAACCTCGACCCAGAGATCCTCCGTTTGCCCTTGTAATTTGACTTTATATTGATAAGAATCTTGATCTAGTTCTACCATTTCAACTGTCATAGACTGATAGTCTGGTAAAGATTCAATTTCTGTTTTTATAGCCTGCGATAGTTTGTCAAGTAGTTCTTTCTGTTCCATTTTTGAAGCAACAGGAAAAGAAGCCCTCGCTTCTTCCAAGGTATGCCATTTTGAAAATGTAAAATCTGCGCGGATAGTATAGCCTTCCCATCTCATATTTTCGTAATAATAGAAAAGGCGACCTGTTTTATAGAAATACGGGTCTTCTGCACGCCAAGTATCACGATAGGCCATTTCCTCCTCTTCCACGACTTTGTCAGCTGCGACAAATGTATTTTCAAAAGATTCTACAGACATATAAAACGAAAGCGATTTAAACATGACTAACTGCGTACTAGGAAATTCCAAATTTTTAAAATTTTGGTAAGATTTTATAAATAAGATTATCACTCCAAGAGCAAGCAAACCACTGATTATTTTTGTAAATTTCATATTTCTACTATACTAAAAAACTCTATGATTGACAAACTTTGATAGAGTCGGATGCTGTGAAGGGTAAGTGACAAACCGCCATAATAAGAAAAAGACTGGGAAGCCAGCCTTATCATATGAACAAAAATTAAATCAAAGTTTCCTACTAAATGCTCTCACGAATATTCAAGAGCATGACAAATGCAGTTAGGAGTAATAGCAATAGAATAAAGCTGACCGATAGGACCCCAAAACTTGTAGCAATCGTTACAAAAACGATTGTGAATAGACTTGGTAAAACAACCGTAATCGCACCAATAGAGGATTGAACCGCTCCCATTGACTCCTCAGGTATTTGTTTAAAGACGAGTTCTTGCAATCTAGGAGAGAGTAACCCTGCGATGAAGGCATCCAAGGAGCTGAAAAGCAGAATCAAACCAAAATGAACTGTGGCAAATCCTACTAGAAGGAGTAACTGGATGACGACCGAAGCGTATAGAGCTGTTTTTATAGAAATCGTATTTTTCAGATAGCCACTTACAAGGCTTCCGACAATAAGTGCTAACAATTCTAGTGTTGATAACAAAGCGAGTGATTGACCAGTTTGTAAATTCAAAAACGGTTGGTTTCTTAAAAAAAGAGTCGAAATAGGAACAGTGACATTGATCACAGCTTGGCTGATAGATACGATAAATAAAATGAAGATCACTCTATCCATATTCCAGATCAATTTCGATGATTGGAACAAATGCTGGCAAAACGACTTTATGGAAAGACCTTCTTGATAGTTAATTGTTTTTTCAACTTTCAAAAGATCATTTTTTATCAGAAGAATACCTACAAATGCTATCAGAAACGTCAGAGCGTTGAGCAAGGAAATGAACTGAATGGAAAGAATTCCTAGTAGAACCCCTCCTAGAATATTACTGATTGTCCGAACTAAACTAACTGTTGATTGTTTAAAACCAATGGCTTCTGTAAGATGTTCTTTCCCAATGATTCTTATAAAAATAGGAGTTAGCATGGCTCCTGAAAAGTAACTCAATGTATCCGACAAGAGATTCATCAAACAAATAAAGAATACTAGCCATAAGGAAAAGGACTGCCCTGAAAGCGAAAGTGCCACTATAGAATAAAGTACAAATTTGACAAAACTAATAACCGTATACTTTAGAACACGATAATGTTGAAAATCAGCCAAAACTCCCATAAAGATTTGCAGAACTTGAGGAACAGTCTCTGAAATCGTAATGAGTAAAATTGCCAAGGGGGCAAACGAAGCATCTGCCACATAATTCAAAAAAGCAAGATAAAAAATCGTATCCCCAACCGTTGAAATCCACTGGTTGATGGTTAATTGCCTAAAATCTCTATTTTGAATAAATACTTTCATCGCAACTCCTTTTTGAGTTCAAACGGGAAGTTTTCCCCAAGGATAGACCAATAAATCCCTAGATTTCCGATTCCAAAATCAAATAATGTATCTGAACTTTCTTCACATTCAAATACCAAAATACCATTTTTATCTCTTTTGGATCTACTTAATAAAATCTCAATTACATTCTCACGTAAATTTAAATTATCCTGATAGTTTAGAGTTTGCAACAAACTGGATAAACCATGACAATAACAACTTGACTGAATAAGATTGAATTTGAAAGCAAGTTGTTGAAATCTTGAAATTATTTTTGAATACCTTTTATCATATAATAATTCAAAATAAAGTAAGATTCCTGAAGTTCCTTCGCACCACGATAGTTCTAAATTTGTAGGAGTTGCATTTAGTCTACTATATTCATTTTCTAACAGATTTTCTAACAGATTATTAAATACATTAATACTATTTTCGTAAGCTACCTTAAATTCAAATTCCGAATTATAAATTGAAATTACGTATGCAATCCCAGCTAAACCATGTGCAAAATTACATTCTTTTAAACTATTAACATTTTGTATCTCTTCTACAAAATATAAATATAACTCCTCTATTTTTTCTCTAATAAATTTCATACTATCGACATCATTGAAATTTATACAGTATTTCATAATACTCAATAAAACACCTGACTTTCCTAAAGCAAAGTCAAATACTTCAACTTTCTGATAATTACTTATCAAGTCTTTATAAATTTCTCTAGTTTTATCTATAATCAATTCTCTACTTGGATTGTTGCTGGCAAATTTTTTATAGAACTCTAATAATGCCCAAAGATATCCAGAAGAACCAAATAAAATTGAATAACCATTTAAATACCCATTTCCTTTATTTTGATTTCCTTCAGAGATAAGCCACTCGATAATTCTACCATTGTCAGAAATGTCTCTCATGTGTGATAAATAAAACAAATATCCTGATAAGCCATGTTGAAACGATACTGGACTAACAAATTCTCCAAATTCATTTGAATTTAGTATCCTACTTTCTCTATTCATATTTAATGAAAGAAGATAGTTAATAAGTGTCTCATTTTCAATTTGAAAATCGAATGAGGAATTAACTCTCTTTGAATGAAATCCTATATTTTCATCTTCAAAATCGTTTATATACTTCATCTTCTCGAATCGGTCTAACTTCTCTTGTTCACTTAAATTCAATAAATACATCAACCAGTTAAATTGCGATTTAGTTATGTTCCCAATTTCTTTCTCCATATACATACAAGACTTGATTTTATCTAAAGCAGTTATATTTAAGAAGACGTCCTCTCCTTCAAATATTAAAACATGCTCGCGCATAATCGCCAAACTCAACATTGCAAGTGCAAAATAATCCTGTTGAATGGTACAAATTTTTGAGGAACAATCAGTATTTATCATGAATTTTGTAGCAGCTCTTCTAACAGTATTATTTTTGTTTGTAAAATTTTCTAGGTCTATTAACCTAACACGACCAAAATCATCCAATATAAAGTTTGTTGGAGAAATATCCACTGCTAAATATCCTTCAGCATGAATGTCATTAATAATATCAATTATATTATTAATAATTACATTTTTTTCGATATCAATATTTTTTAAATCAAAAAAATTATATCCTGGTATAAACTTTTGCACTACGAAGTAATCTTCATTGACATAAAACTCTTCAATTAATTCTGTCGTATAGGACTTGTTCTGAAATACTTTCAAATTTGTTGCTTCATTCTTTAATTCATCAATTGCAGAGAAACCATCATCCCAACTATAAACATATGGTCGTGCATGTTTTATTATCACTTTCTGATTACTATTTTTTACTACAGCTCTGTAAACATTTCCTCTATTGGATTTTTTCAGAATACACTCGATATTATAGTGATTTAAAGGGTGATTCTCTGGAATTCCCGGGGAGGGTTTAAATAATTTATTTTTTTCCACATCAGTAAATAAATCCTTAACCCCTTCTGGCAAATACGGATAATTTAATCTCAGATCCTCTACTAATTCTCCTCTACTATTTTTCATCATGTAGACAATTTTATTTTCAGAAAAATTGTAGTTTTTAATTGCTTTAAACGCCCCATATCTATAATGTATTGGAGAATGTTCACCACATTGAAAATCTGATAAAATCCTTGGAGCTTTATAGTTTTCTAACTTTTCTTTTAGATTTAATATTATTCGTTTGGCCTGCTTCCTACTAGACGGATATATAGTGATAAACTTATTTGCAGTAGGAGAAACTTCCCTCGGAGAATTCAATTTTTTTAACTCATCCAAACAATCTAGAACTTTGTAGTTACATCTTTCCTTCTCCAGCTCTTGTGCAACAATATAAAAAATATTACAAGCGTCTTTTAGTTGACTGCTTACATGAAGTTTCCATCCCTGTGTAAGTTTATTGTTACTATACTTCACAAATAACCACCCATTTTTATGGTAAGTGTCAACTTGTATTTTATTCAGCATTGTTTGTAATCTATCCATAAATATAATAAATACATTATCTCTAAAATGAAATTAAGGATAGTTAATTAGTAATTAACTATCCTTAATTTTAACCAATTATTCTTAAAGAGCAGTAAATGAGCAAGTCCACTTACAAACTTCACGTGATACAGTAATTACTGGCTCTTCAGGTAACAATTCAAGTTCCATTAGATTATGCATTTCTTTTCTCCTTTAATTATTTTTCTTTGTAAACCACTTCTGCAACCTAGGATTTGCTTCAAATGTCTTACAAGGACAGTATAACACAGAAATTAGCTCATTTTAGAAAATCGCATATTTGATATTTTTTCTCATGGAAATTTCACATTTGCGATTTTTGTAGATTTGACTCTTTCCCTGATATAATGAAGGTACTACTCACAAGGAGGGATATAATGATGAAAAAAAGCAAAATCCAACTGATACTCCTACTTATTTTAGAGTGGGTTATTGTCATTCCTTTTCTAACTAATCGATAAGCTCTTTGTATTGCTGCAAACGCAATTCAAAAAGGGCTGTTAATTGTGGATTTTCTAATATTTGCAGAGATTGGATAAAGTGTTCAATCTCTTTTTGATTGCTCCCCTTGGTTTGAAGGAATACACTCATCTTCTTTAAAAACTGCAATGATACTTTCTCAAAAACATCATATGGCCGGAGCATACTCTCCAACTCGGCTTCAAAGATTGGGATGTAAGAGAAAAGCTTACGCTCCATGAGCTCTGAGATGATATTAAGATAACCACTTTTCATATACAATTGATTGTGTACCAACTCTTTAAATTCCTTGGATTTTTCAAGTAAAGAGGTGGATAAAAAAATCAGATCTTGATTACTTAAGAAAGGCATGGTATTGCAAAAAAGATAGAGTTCAAACCAGGTCCAAGACTCGATAGCATAGAGATAGGTGGTCAAAAACTCGCTATCCTCCTCTTCTAACGGATACCTTTTATCTAAGGAATGGATAGCATCTTTAATCACAATAGCATTCAAACGACGATAGGTCTGCGCCATCTGTTCCTGCTCAACTTCCTCTAATAGTTGCTCTAAGCCAGCCATATCTTGATGGGCAAAACGATCTACAACTTTTCGTCCAAATCGCATATGTGGGGATTCCTGATAATTATTAAGCTTGTGTCCAAACTCATCAAAGGTCACATTTATCCCTTGGATAGCTAGTATCAGTTTATCCGCAGACAGCATAGACTGTCCCAGTTCAAACTTGGATAACTGAGAAGCTGTTAGACCTTCACAAGCCACATCTGACTGCTTGAGCTTTCTCGCCAGCCGCAATTCCTTGTAAAATTCTCCCAATTCCATTCTCTCAATCATCTGGCCACCTCCTAATTTTTACATATTATATCATCATTTTTACAGCTTTGTCAAAATATTCTGACATTTTCCGGAGTAAAAAAGCCAGCCTCAAGCTGACTCTTTATTCCATAGTATCAAAGGCGAGGCTTGGTTTGGCGTTGAGGTCCAAGCCTGCAAAGTTTTCTTTATTCCACTCGCTGACGCTGGCATAGGCAATCATACCCGCGTTGTCTCCGCAAAGGCGTAGGGGAGGGATGATAACCTTGACATCTGTGATTTCAGCTGCTAGTCGTTCTCTGAGCCCTTTATTGGCAGCCACGCCACCTGCTACAACTAGAGTTTTAACAGGATATTTCTCCAAGGCCTTCTTGGTTTTGGTCATAAGAATATCCATGACCGCAGCTTGGAAGGAAGCTGACAGATCTTTCTTGGACAAGCTTTCTCCCTTTTGCTCGGCATTGTGGTGAAGATTGATAAAGGCAGACTTCAAACCTGAAAATGAAAACTCCAGATTATCTTCCTTGATCATGGCACGAGGGAAATCATACACATCCTGTCCCTGATGAGCCAACTCGTCAATCTCGCGACCTGCTGGATAAGTCAATCCCATGACACGGCCGACCTTGTCATAGGCCTCACCAACCGCATCATCCCGCGTTTCTCCAACAATCTTGTAATCCCCAGCCTCTGACACATAGACCAACTCTGTGTGCCCACCGCTGACCAAGAGAGCTAGCAAGGGAAACTCCAAAGGCTCCACACTCTGAGCCGCCATAAGGTGACCAGCCATGTGGTTAACGGGGATCATCGGAAGTCCATGAGCCCAAGCAAAAGCCTTGGCAGCTGACAAACCAACTAGCAGTGCTCCAACCAATCCAGGTCCATAAGTAACGGCAACAGCTGTCACATCCGCTTCGGTAATCCCTGCTTCTGCTAGCGCCTCCTCGATGCAGGCTGTAATAACCTCGACATGGTGACGACTAGCTACTTCTGGTACTACGCCCCCAAAACGCTTGTGACTCTCAATTTGACTCGCAATGACATTGGACAAGAGCTCGTCATCGTTTTTCAGTACGGCAACACTGGTCTCATCACAGGATGTCTCAAATGCTAAAATATATCTATCCTTCATCTATTTCTCTCTTCATGATGATGGCGTCCTCGACTGGGTCATGGTAGTAGGCCTTTCGCTCAGCGATGACCGCCATCTTTTCTTTCTTGTAAAATGCTTGCGCTCGTTGGTTTGACTTTCTGACTTCGAGGAAAATCTCCTTATCCGCTGGCAATTGAGCAAACAAGGCTGACGCAATTCCCTGACCCTGATAGCTAGGCAGTACAGCAATCTGCAAGACTTCTGCTTCAAAGAGATTCTCCTGAACGGCTAGAAAGCCAATCACTTCTGCCCCATCATAAGCTAGAGCGTACCAAGTCTGGTCTTGGGACAGGTCTGCTTGGATTTGTTCCAGTGCCCAAGGACTGACTGGGTAAACTGTTACCATAACAGCGTAGATTGCTTGAGCCAGGTCAGGCTGTCTTTGGATTCTTTTGATTTCTATCATAGACGTTTAATGTAGGACTCACCAGACTCGGTATGGTTCTTGAGCCAGTTTTCCTCAGCCTCAACACGCTTGAGATAGTTAGGAACAAAGTCATGAATGGACTGGGAAGGCAGGTCTAAACCGAGACGACCAACAGCCGCCGCGTTTGGCAAAGTTGGCTGAAGGGTAGCCTGAGGAAGAGCCACTTCAATCTGCTCCGTAAAAGCTGCTGTCTCTCCGACAAAGGTGACTGACTGGTTAGCAGCGCCAGCTATTTCCAAAACCTCTGCCAAAGGCAGATGAGCTTCCGGCCACACAGCCTGACCAGACTGGTAAAAGCCAGCATAGACATTATTGCGGCGGGCATCCATGACAGGAATGACCAAACCTTCCACCTGCTCTGGAACTAAAGCCAGCAAACTAGACACACCAACCAGCTCAATCTTGAGGGTATGGGCCAGAGTCTTGGCTGTCGCCACCGCAATTCTCAGACCTGTGTAGCTGCCCGGACCTTGAGCAACTACGATACGATCCAAATCCTTGGGTGTCCAATCCAGACTGCCCATCAAAAAATCGATGGCAGGCATGAGGGTAATACTGTGATTTTTCTTGATATTGATCATAGTCTCAGCAAGAACCTGCTTGTCCTCTAAAATGGCTAGAGAAAGAGCCTTGCTGGACGTATCAAAAGCTAATACTTTCATAACATATTCCTATCTTTTTGTCTGTTTACTATTATACTACAAAAGCTAGCGCATGGGAATTTTCTTTGTTTTGAAACAAAAGAGGCCTGCCACTTAGACAAGCAATTCTACACAAAAAATTTAAAAAAGTTATATCTTTTTTGAATAGAAAAGTGAACAAGGAAATTGAAAGGTTCTTTGTAAAAAATTTGGATCATGCATTTATGTTTCAACTCGATTTTCGATGTGAGAAATCATCGTCATAACAATAAAGATAGCACCTAAAAATAGAAAAAGTCCATCCCATCTATCAAGACGAGGTGGATTTTCTGTATATTTAGATGAATAATTGACTTTAGGCATTTAAACCAAAGTAGAAAACGAACCAGACAACATAGGTGACCAGGAGAAGAAAAATTGAATAGAGCGTCACAAAAGCAAGCTTCCAAAGGAACTTTGTTTTGCGGTGTTCCAGATGCACAAACAGGGCATTCCCCCCATAGACACAAGCTACAAAGGCTACAAACATCAAGAGGCGAACCCCTACTGCAAATTCAAACAAACTAAACATTCTTAATCCTCCTTCTGGTATTCCTTTTTTATTTAAACTGTTGACAATGTTGGTCTATCAATGTTAAAATGTAATTCAACATTGGTAGGAAAATCAGGTTGAGTCGTTGACTCTTCGGGTTGCAGTGCTATCCCTGAAACTTTGGTTTCTAAAGAACTGAAATTGCGATTGAACAATTCGCCCCCAGTGTTTGACGGCTCTTGATTTCGGTCAAGGGCTTTTCTTTGCCTCTTTAGTAAGCACTCCACTTCATGCTGTTTCTACATCGTTATACTTATAGATTGATTTCTTAGCTGAGTAAATGATAAAATGGGGTAAAGGTTGAGATTTGGTCTGACTTGGTGACAAGTCTTTCAAAAGTTGTGATTCAATCACTTCAGGTAATGGTGCTGCCCCTTAAGCTTGCTCAGAAAGATCCCTTAATTTTGTCTCAGCCTTTTTGGTTGCTCTCGAGATTTCTCAAGGGCTTTTTCTTTTTTCAAAGATATCATTCTGCCCCAACCATCTACACCAACGATTAATGAAACTAGAACTATATTCTTCCTTAAATCTACTATCTCTTTAGATTCCCCCTTTCATTATAACACCTAAGCGCTCTCCGACCAAATCCTACCTGTCTTTTTGCTCCTTCTTCCCCTCCAGACTTTCTCCATTTCCGTCTTTTACTAATTTTTCATTTTATGGTATAATTGAAATAATTGTAACGAATCAAGGTCAATCTAGACACAAAATGGAATGAAATCAAGCAAATCTCTGCTAAAAGTTTGGAATAAGCTGACCTGTAAATAGAAAGGAACTATATGATTTACAAAGT
Source organism: Streptococcus sp. GMD3S (assembly GCF_000298695.2). Taxonomy (GTDB): domain Bacteria; phylum Bacillota; class Bacilli; order Lactobacillales; family Streptococcaceae; genus Streptococcus. The sequence continues at coordinate 49,764 of NZ_AJRC02000007.1, forward strand.
TTTTTATCAAGAAACAAAAGAACGTAGCCCACGTCGTGAAACAACACGCTCACTTTACCTAGACATCGATGCCAACTCAGAACTTGAGGGCCGTATCTCTGCTCGCCAACTTGTTGAAGAAAACCGCCCAGAGTACAACATCGAGTATATCGAACTCTTGTCTGACAAATTGCTAGATTACGAAAAAGAAACTGGCGCTTTCGAGATTACGGAGTTCTAATATGGCCTACACTCTTAAACCTGAAGAAGTCGGCGTTTTTGCCATCGGTGGTCTGGGAGAAATCGGGAAAAACACTTACGGAATTGAATACCAAGACGAGATTATCATCGTCGATGCTGGGATTAAATTCCCAGAAGATGACTTGCTCGGTATCGACTACGTTATCCCCGACTACTCTTACATCGTGGACAATATCGACCGCGTCAAGGCTGTCTTGATCACACACGGACACGAGGACCACATCGGTGGGATTCCCTTCCTGCTCAAGCAAGCAAATGTCCCTATCTACGCTGGGCCACTTGCCTTGGCTTTGATCCGTGGAAAACTCGAAGAACACGGTCTCTTACGCAACGCCAAACTTTACGAAATCAACCACAATACTGAGTTGACCTTTAAAAATCTCAAGGCAACTTTCTTTAGAACCACTCACTCTATTCCAGAACCTTTGGGAATTGTCATTCATACTCCTCAAGGGAAAATCGTCTGTACGGGTGACTTTAAGTTTGACTTTACTCCAGTTGGGGAACCTGCGGACTTGCACCGGATGGCAGCCCTTGGTGAAGAAGGCGTACTCTGCCTCCTCTCTGACTCGACAAATGCAGAAGTGCCAACCTTTACCAACTCTGAAAAGGTCGTTGGTCAGTCCATCATGAAGATTATCCAAGGCATTGAAGGACGCATCATCTTCGCATCCTTTGCCTCAAATATCTTCCGTCTCCAGCAAGCAACGGATGCTGCAGTTAAGACTGGACGCAAGATTGCTGTCTTTGGACGTTCGATGGAAAAGGCCATTGTCAACGGTATCGAGCTTGGCTACATCAAAGCTCCTAAGGGAACCTTTATCGAGCCAAATGAAATCAAAGACTATCCTGCAGGCGAGGTTCTGATCCTCTGTACAGGTAGTCAAGGCGAGCCAATGGCAGCCCTCTCTCGTATCGCTAACGGAACCCACCGTCAAGTGCAACTCCAACCCGGCGATACCGTTATCTTCTCTTCAAGTCCAATCCCTGGAAATACTACTAGCGTCAACAAGTTGATTAACATTATCTCAGAAGCTGGTGTCGAAGTCATCCACGGAAAGATTAACAATATCCACACCTCTGGACACGGTGGTCAGCAAGAGCAAAAACTCATGCTCCGCTTGATCAAGCCAAAATACTTCATGCCTGTCCATGGTGAATACCGCATGCAAAAAGTCCACGCTGGACTAGCGGTGGATACGGGTGTCGAGAAGGACAATATCTTTATCATGAGCAATGGTGATGTCCTTGCCCTTACTGCAGATTCTGCTCGTATCGCTGGGCATTTCAACGCCCAAGACATCTATGTTGATGGAAATCGTATCGGTGAAATCGGTGCAGCCGTCCTCAAAGATCGTAGAGATCTATCTGAAGATGGTGTCGTTCTAGCAGTCGCAACTGTTGACTTCAAGTCTAAAATGATCTTGTCTGGTCCAGATATTCTCAGCCGCGGCTTTGTCTACATGAGAGAATCTGGAGACTTGATTCGCCAAAGCCAGCGCATCCTCTTCAATGCAATTCGTATCGCACTGAAGAACAAAGATGCTAGCGTGCAATCTGTCAATGGCGCCATTGTCAACGCCATTCGTCCTTTCCTCTATGAAAATACCGAACGTGAACCGATTATTATCCCTATGATCCTCACACCAGATGAAGAATAATACTCTTTGATTTTCATTGAATATAAGTCAAAAAAACAGCCCCGTCTTCGGAGCTGTTTTTTCTATGCTTTCTTTTGAGATTGAAACTCAATAAAAATCGAAATCAGACTAGAAGGCTAGGCGAAAGCATAACTTAAGTTAGGTGAGCTGAAGCCGACGACGTATCATTTTGATTTTTGAAGAGTTTTAGAAATACTACGATTTTTACCTTCCAGATACACCATCAAAATAGAAATATCTGCTGGATTTACTCCCGAAATACGGCTTGCTTGGCCGATGGTTTCTGGATTGATGAGTTTGAACTTCTGGCGAGCTTCTGTTGCGATGGAATCAATATCATCCCAGTCAATATTGGCTGGAATGCGTTTTTCTTCCATGCGTTTCATCTTGGCAACCTGGTCCATAGCTTTGGAAATATATCCTTCGTACTTGATTTCTGTTTCAATTAATTCGATAATCTTGTCATCCAAATCCTCAGCAGCTGGCCCGATGAAGGCCACTACATCTTGGTAAGAAACTTCTGGTCGACGGAGAAATTCTTTGGCTGTCACTGCATCTGTCAACGGCTTGAAGCCCATCTCCTCAACCTTGGCATTGGTTTCTTTGACCGGCTTTAGTTTGATACTGTCTAGACGCTTCATCTCATTGTCAAATTGATTTTTCTTGATTTCAAAGCGAGCCCAACGTTCATCATCCACAAGGCCAATCTCGCGTCCCATCTCGGTCAAACGCATATCTGCATTGTCATGACGGAGGATGAGACGGTATTCAGCTCGACTGGTCAAGAGACGGTAAGGTTCAATGGTGCCCTTGGTCACCAAGTCGTCAATCATGACCCCGATATAACCGTCACTGCGCTTCAAAATCAATTCAGGCTTGCCTTGGATTTTCAGAGCCGCATTAATACCCGCGATAATCCCTTGGCCAGCAGCTTCTTCGTAACCAGATGTACCATTTGTCTGACCAGCTGTGAAAAGTCCTGAGATTTTCTTGGTTTCTAGTGTCGCACGCAACTGATGAGGCAAGACCATGTCATACTCAATGGCATAACCAGTTCGCATCATCTCAGCATTTTCCAAACCTTTGATGGAATGAACCAAGTCACGTTGGACATCCTCAGGCAGACTGGTTGAAAGTCCTTGGACATAAACTTCCTCTGTATTGCGCCCTTCTGGCTCTAGGAAGAGTTGGTGGCGTTCCTTGTCCGCAAAGCGTACAATCTTGTCCTCAATCGATGGACAGTAACGAGGCCCAACTCCCTTGACCACACCTGTGAACATAGGCGCACGGTGGAGGTTGTTTTGGATAATCTCATGACTGGTACCGTTGGTGTAGGTCAACCAGCATGGCACCTGGTCCTTGACATAGTCCTCATCACGTGAAGTGTAGGAGAAGTGATTTGGCGCTTCATCTCCTGGCTGAATCTCTGTCACATCGTAATTGATAGAGGAAGCCTTGACACGTGGAGGCGTTCCTGTCTTGAAACGACCAATTTCGAGTCCCAGTTCCTTGAGATTGTCAGCAAGGTTAATCGAAGCCAGACTGTGGTTAGGACCTGACGAATACTTGAGGTCTCCGATGATGATTTCCCCACGGAGTGCAGTCCCTGTCGTCACGATAACAGCCTTAGCAGCATATTCTTGATGGGTAGCTGTACGCACACCGACAACCTTACCATCTTCCACCAAAATCTCATCAATCATGGTTTGACGAAGGGTGAGATTCTCTTGATTTTCAACTGTCTTGCGCATCTCCTTAGAGTAAAGCTCCTTGTCAGCCTGCGCACGAAGGGCACGGACAGCTGGACCTTTCCCAGTGTTGAGCATCTTCATCTGGATGTAGGTCTTGTCAATGGTTTTAGCCATTTCACCACCAAGGGCATCCACTTCACGCACGACAATCCCCTTGGCAGAGCCACCGATAGAAGGATTACAAGGCATGAAAGCCAGCATTTCAATGTTGATGGTCGCAAGCAAGACCTTACAGCCCATACGGCTGGCTGCTAGAGATGCTTCTACCCCCGCGTGCCCCGCACCAATTACAATAATATCGTATTCTTCCGTAAAATTATAAGTCATTTTCTCTCCTATTCCTCAAGATGAATGTGTTTTAGTTGGCCGTTCCATTCTGGTAGGGCTGTTTTTAAAAAGGCTGGAACTAGCTGGAACTCCTCAAGTTTATCCAAGTCAATCCACTCACAGGGTTGCTTTTTCTCATCTTCTTGCATGGTCAATGGGGCGTCCTCAAGCAAGTCCACTAGATAATGAAACTCGATGTTGTGATAGGAAACACCGTCCTGTTCAAAACGATTTTCAACCACGAAAGCTAGCTGCCCAGCTTGAGCTTTGACACCTAGTTCTTCCTTCACTTCACGGACTACCGCGTCTTCCGTACTTTCATTGACTTGAATCGCACCGCCGATAGTGTAATATTTACCCTTGTCTTTAGTAACTAGGAGCTTGCCATTTTGGAGAATCAAGGCTGCCGCCCGAACACCAAAGACCGTGTCTCCCACTGTTGTCCGAAAGTCTTGTTGAGTCATTTTTGTCCTTTCCCTTAAACGACACAAAAACAGTCAAAACTCGTAAGAAGTGCAGGGCAAAAAAGCCTGCAACATCCATGAGCTTTGACCATCATTTCTATTGCTTTTATTATTGTAGCAAATTGAGAAAATTTGTCAATCTAAATGTACTGACAAACTTGTCCATCGCGGTAGGCATTGTCAATCAAACCGCCACCTAGACACTCTTCGCCATCATAAAAGACAACTGCCTGTCCTGGTGTGATGGCGCGTTGCGGTTCCGCAAAGATAACTTCTGCCTTGTCTCCTTTGACATGTACTGTCACCTTAGAATCAGGCTGACGGTAGCGGAATTTAGCCGTACATTCTAGTGTAAATTCCTCTGGCATGTTACGAGTAAAGTGGACTTGACTGGCTTCTAGGCTTGTTGACATAAGCGAGTCATGGTAGAATCCTTGGCCTACATAGAGGATATTCTTGCTTAGGTCTTTTCCGACAACGAACCACGGTGCATTGTCACCGCCGTGTTGGCCTCCAATACCGAGTCCGCCACGCTGACCAATCGTATAATACATCAGACCTGCATGCTCACCCATATCGCGTCCATCCACAGTCATCATGCGACCAGGCTGAGCTGGTAGGTAGTTACTGAGAAAGTTTTTAAAGTTCTTTTCTCCGATAAAACAAATCCCTGTCGAGTCTTTCTTCTTAGCAGTCGCAAGTCCTGCTTCTTCTGCGAGTCTGCGAACTTCAGGCTTTTCCAAATGTCCCAATGGGAACATGGTTTTTTGGAGTTGTTCTTGCGAAAGTTGACTGAGGAAATAGGTCTGGTCCTTGCCATTGTCCACGCCACGAAGCATGTGAACAGTGCCATCCTCATCACGCACCACTCGAGCATAATGCCCAGTCGCTACATAGTCTGCACCCAAGGTCATAGCATAGTCCAAAAAGGCCTTGAACTTGATTTCCTTGTTACACATAACATCTGGATTTGGCGTGCGCCCTGCACGGTATTCCGCTAGGAAATACTCAAAGACGCGGTCCCAGTACTCTTTTTCAAAATTGACAGAGTAGTAAGGAATGCCGATCTGGTCTGCCACCGCAGCCACATCCTTGTAATCTTCGGTCGCCGTACAGACGCCGTTTTCATCTGTGTCATCCCAGTTCTTCATGAAGATACCGATCACATCGTAGCCCTGCTCCTTGAGCAAGAGAGCCGTCACCGACGAATCAACACCACCACTCATCCCCACAACAACACGTGTTTTAGAGTTATCACTCATGGTAAGTCTCCCATCTATTCGTTTATTCATACCCTCAAAATTCTATTTACTATGACTTTCAATAGAATTTCTTCGAGTATAGTCTTTTCGTTTGCTTTTAGGAGTAAAATGGTCTGGGAGACCATTTTAGCCTATCATCTTAAAATGAAAATATGATAGGCAACGAGTCGCAGGCATATCTCGAGTTCGCTCAATCAGTCTGGGAGACTGATTGAGGTTATAAATCAGACAAGCTCAGCTTGCATCTCATTTCGAGTTAACGACGTAATAAAAGATAAACGAAATGACCAGTTCACGATTGAAGGTCGTGTGTGCTTTAACGATTGAAGGTCGCTTGAGCAGTATTCATTATAACACGCTTGGTTGGAGAAGACAAGAAAGAGGCTGATAAATCATCTCAACCTCTCTTTCTTCCTTTGCAAACGAATCAATTTTCCCCTTTAAGTTCTTTCTTCGCTTGTTCTATCTGGTATTTCACTTGCTCAAAGCCGGTTCCTCCTAAGGAATTCCGTCTCTGAACAGCGGTTTCTGGGCGCAAGTAGATATAAATATCCTCTTCAATCAAGGGATGGTAGACTTGCAACTCCTCCAAATCCCAATCTTGAATATTTTTACCATGCTTGATAGAGTCTAGAACCAATTTCCCTACTATTTCATGCGCTTCTCTAAAGGGAAGACCTTTTTCAGCCAAATAATCTGCCAGTTCGGTCGCATTCGAAAAATCATTCTCTGTAGATTGCTGCATTTTGGCCTTATTAACCTGCATGCTCGATAGCATACCTGCCAGCACATCCAGAGAATTTAAAATCGTTTCTACTGTATCAAACATGACTTCCTTGTCCTCTTGCAAATCCTTATTATAGGCCAGAGGCAAAGACTTCATGACGGTCAATAGTCCAAGCAAGTGCCCGTAAACCCGTCCTGTCTTCCCTCGAATCAATTCCGCCATATCAGGATTTTTCTTCTGGGGCATGATAGACGAACCCGTTGAAAAGCTATCAGACAAGCTAATGTACTGATACTCAAAACTGCACCAATTGATGATTTCCTCACAAAAACGGCTCATATGCATCATCAAAATGCTGGCATTTGACAGAAATTCTAAGATAAAATCACGGTCACTCACTGCGTCCAAGGAATTGGTATAGGGTTGTTGGAAGCCCAATAAATCACTCGATAATTGACGATTGATTGGAAATGTTGTCCCCGCCAAAGCAGCCGCACCCAGGGGAGACAGGTCCGTATGTTTCAAGTTAAATGCAAAACGCTCGCTGTCCCTTTGAAACATATTGTAATAAGCCATGAGATGGTGGGCAAGACTAATCGGTTGGGCGTGCTGCAAATGGGTATAGCCTGGCATGATGGTTTCCACATGTTTTTCAGCCAAATCCAGCAAAACACTGTTCAGATTCGCCAACTTATCCAAGACATGCCCAAGCTGCTCCTTTAGATATAAGTGCATATCCGTTGCGACTTGGTCATTCCGAGAACGGGCCGTGTGTAGTTTCCCAGCCAGAGGACCGATTTTCTCTGTCAGCAACACTTCCATATTCATATGAATATCTTCATTTGCAATATCAAAATGAAGCTCTCCCGCCTCTAAATCTCGCAACAAAGCTTGCAGACCATCTTGGATCTGCTCTGCCTCTTCCAAACTTAAAATACCAGTCTGTCCTAGCATTTGAACATGAGCTAGGGAACCCATCAAATCAAATTTTGCCAGCTGGTGGTCAAAGGAAATACTCGCACCGAACTGTTCTACCCACTCTTCCACAGTGCCTTCAAATCGACCACCCCATAATTTTGTATTTTTCGACATATTCTGTCGTCCCTTTCTATCGCGTCACTACTCAACATTTTTCTGAACTTCTGAATAAACCTTAGTCGGAAGCCCCCAAAGCTTGATAAAACCAACAGCCGCATCTTGGTCAAAAGTATCCGCACTAGTATAAGTCGCCAAATTTTCATCGTAAAGAGAATTTGGAGATTTCCGAGCCACTACCTGGGCGTTCCCCTTGTAGAGTTTAACTTTTGCAGTTCCATTGACAACTTTCTGTGTCTCCTTGATATAGGCAATCAAAGCCTGAGTTGCTGGGCTAAACCACAAGGCATTATAGATGAGATTGGACAACTCATTTTCGATAATAGGTTTGAAATGAGCCACTTCTCTCACAAGAGTCAAGTCCTCAATCTCCTTATGAGCTGCCAATAAAGTCACAGCACCTGGGCACTCATAAATCTCTCTTGACTTAATACCGACTAGGCGATTTTCCACATGGTCAATACGACCAACACCGTGTTTACCCGCAATTTCATTTAGTTTTTGAATCAAATCCGCCACTTTCATCTTCTCACCATTGAGGGAGATAGGCACCCCGCAACTAAACTCAATGTCAATAAATTCTGGACTGTCTGGTGCCTCTTCTGGTGAAGATGTGATTCCAAATGCTTCTTCTGGCGCTTGGTTCCAAGGATTTTCCAAGACACCACATTCATTTGCACGTCCCCAAAGATTTTGATCGACAGAGTAAGGATTGTCAAGGTCAGCAGGAACTGGGACGCCATTTTCTTTTGCATATTGGATTTCTTCTTCACGAGACCATTTCCACTCACGAACAGGTGCAACTACCTTTAAATTGGGATCCAAAGCTGCAATAGAGACTTCAAACCGAACTTGGTCGTTTCCCTTGCCTGTACAACCATGGGCAATTGTAGTTGCCCCCGTCTGATGAGCTATTTCAACGAGTTTTTTTGAAATAAGAGGGCGACTCAGAGCAGATACCAAGGGATACTTTTGTTCATAGTAGGCATGAGCCTGAAGGGCCACTAAAACATAGTCATTAGCAAATTCTTCCTTAACATCAATGACATAAGACTCTACAGCTCCAACCTTGAGAGCTTTATCATGGATGAACTCCAAATCTTTTCCTTCCCCCACATCCATACAAACAGCGATCACATCATAGTCTTTTTTTAACCATGTAATAGCAACTGATGTATCCAATCCACCTGAATAGGCTAAAATAACTTTTTCCTTACTCATTTCTCTTCCTTCTTTCTATTTTTCGATAGAGGCTTTAAAAGCATCATCAATCAATTTGTCCAATTCCCCAGAATCCTTCAACTTCTGGATGGTTTTGTCAACCGCCTCTTTTAATTCTTTACTGTCTTTTTTCATCGCAACAGCATAGGAATCTTCTTTGTCATTGTCAAAATCAAACTCAGCGATGGCTAGGTCTGGATTATTCTCTACAAAGCCTTTCGCCACTGGTTCCTCAAAGATAACTGCATCCAGTTGCCCTGATTTCAATTCTGTTATCAAATTTCCATTTTTAGGAAGTGAAACGAGAGAAGCATTCTGCAAGGTTTCTTTGGCCAGAGTTTCCTGGATAGAACCTTTCTGCGCTCCAACCTTTTTCTGAGCCAAATCCTTGACTGATTGGTAATTCGTTAATTCAGATTTTCTTACGATAACCTTATTTTTCGAAGTGTAGTAGGGAATTGAAAAATCGTAAACTTGACTTCTCTCCTCCGTTTTAGAAACACCTGATATGGCAAGATCGGCCTTGCCTGAATCAAGACTAGCCAGTACATTGTCAAAACTCATTGGAGAGAACTCCACTTCTACACCTAGTTCCTTTGCGATGGCTTTGGCGAGCTCAACATCTGAACCTACAATCTGATTTTTCCCATCGACCAATTTCTGGTATTCAAATGGAGCAAACTCTGGATTTAGGGCCACCACCAATTTTCCTTTAGCCTTAATGGCTTCAACACCTTGGGATTGAGTGTTACTACAAGCAAATAATAAGGGAAACATAAGCAAACCAAACATCGTCATCAACACCTTCTTCACTTTATTCATAGAAGAGCCTCCTTTTATTTTTATACTTTATTATTGTATAAATAATACTCTTCTCGACCTTGTTTGTCAAGAGAAAACTGTATTTTATTTCATTTTAATCAAGAAAAAGCTTATTATATGATATATTTTTACACATAATAAGCTTATTTATACTATTTGAGTTTTAAAACAATTTGAAGAATTTCGTTGGAATTATACAAATAGAACATTGCTGAGAAGCTCCTTACACTTTTTGTTATAGAGAAACAAAAAAAGAGTCCTAAAGGACTCTTTTATTCTTAATACCAACCGTTGTTAAGCCAGAAGTTCTTGGCAGCTGTCCATGAACCGTAACGTCCTGCAACGTAGGCATCTGCTACACGTTCTTGGTTTTCAGCTGAGTAGTCACCGTTCAAGTATGAATCTGTCAATTGGTAACGTCCGATGTAACGTCCGTTTGTAGCAGTGTAGCTACCACCTGATTCTTTTTGAGCGATCCATTCTTTGGCTTCTGCTTCAGAACCACTTACAGTAGAAGCTGCTGCAGTGTTGCTTTCTGCTGCTGGAGCTGCAGGTGCAGCTGGGGCTTCATAAGTTGTTGTTGCAGTTGTTTCAGTTGCTTCTTCTGCAATTTCTTCCGCAGTTGCTGGGGCTTCATAAGTTGTTGCTGAAGCTGCAGCGGTTGCAGTTGCTGTCGATGGAGCTGTTCCTTCGATAACCAAAACTTGGTCAACATAGATAAGATGAATATCTTTGATGTTGTTTTTTGCTGCCAATTTTTCAACAGTTGTGTTGTACTTCTCAGCGATTTCTGAAAGAGTATCACCTGATTTAACTGTGTAAGTTACAGTTTCTTGGGCAGATGCAAGTGATGGAGCAAAGAAAGCAAGCAAAGCTGCTACTCCTGCGATAGTTGTTTTAATTTTTTTAGTTGTTAATGACATATCTAAAAATTCTCCTTCCATTGGATATATCTATGATACCTTTTAAATGTTACCGTTGTTTAACGGTTTTATGTAGAAATATTACAAAAATGTTTTATATTTACCGTTTTAAGGAGGTTTTTGTCACAAAAGACCTTATTTTATACTATCTTTAATCATTTTAAGCTTTTGATAAGGGAAATAAGCGCAGAGGTCCATTCTTTGATATAATAGATATAAGAATCTTTGTAAGGGGAAACAGATGCACTCACTTCGTTTTCAATCTGTCTTTGACATTATCGGACCTGTCATGATTGGCCCATCAAGTAGCCACACAGCTGGAGCTGTTCGCATCGGGAAAATCGTCTCTTCCATCTTTGACGATACGCCGACAGAAGTCGAATTCCAATTATTTAACTCCTTTGCCAAAACCTACCGTGGTCATGGAACGGACCTTGCTCTCGTCGCTGGTATTTTAGGTATGGATACGGACGATCCCGATATTCCAAATAGCCTTGAGATTGCCCATAAACGCGGTATCAAGATTGTCTGGACCATTCAGAAAGATAGCAACGCTCCTCATCCTAATACCACTAAAATTACTGTGAAGAATGAACACAAATCCATCAGTGTGACAGGAATTTCCATCGGTGGAGGAAATATCCAAGTTACGGAACTTAACGGCTTTGCTGTCTCTCTCAACATGAACACACCAACCATTATCATCGTGCATCAGGATGTTCCAGGTATGATTGCCCATGTCACTGAAGCCCTCTCTCGTTTCGATATCAATATCGCGCAGATGAATGTGACTCGAGAAAAAGCTGGAGAAAAAGCCATCATGATTATCGAAGTCGATAGTCGAAGTTGCGAAGAGGCGATTGAAGAAATCCGAAAAATCCCTCATCTCCATAATGTCAATTTCTTTAAGTAGGAGGAAACATGTTTTATTCTATCAAAGAATTGGTCGAGCAAGCAGATCTAGATTTCCAAGGAAATGTCGCAGAACTCATGATTGCAACCGAATATCAATTAACCGGTCGAGAACGGCCAGAAGTTCTCCTCCTCATGGAACGCAATCTAGAAGTCATGAAAGCCTCTGTCGAGCTCGGTCTCAGTGAAAATAAATCCCGCAGTGGCTTAACGGGTGGAGATGCGGCCAAACTAGACCGCCATCTCAAAAGCGGCAAGGCCTTGTCGGACTTTACCATCCTATCAGCAGCCCGTAATGCCATCGCGGTCAATGAACACAATGCTAAGATGGGCTTGGTCTGCGCCACTCCAACCGCAGGAAGTGCTGGTTGTTTGCCAGCCGTTCTCACTGCTGCTATCCAAAAACTAGACCTTAGTCACGAAGAACAGCTGGATTTCCTCATTGCTGCTGGTGCCTTTGGATTGGTTATCGCAAACAATGCCTCTATCTCAGGTGCTGAAGGTGGCTGTCAGGCCGAGGTTGGCTCTGCATCTGCCATGAGTGCCGCAGCCTTGACCTTGGCTGCAGGTGGAACGCCCTATCAGGCTAGTCAAGCCATCGCCTTTGTCATTAAAAATATGCTGGGCCTCATCTGCGACCCCGTCGCTGGTTTGGTTGAAGTTCCCTGTGTCAAACGCAATGCCATGGGAGCCAGCTTTGCCTTTATCGCAGCTGATATGGCCTTGGCAGGTATCGAGTCTAAGATCCCTGTTGACGAAGTCATCGATGCCATGTACCAAGTCGGATCAAGTCTTCCAACTGCCTTTCGTGAAACGGCTGAGGGTGGACTTGCCGCTACACCTACTGGTCGTCGCCTACAAAAAGAAATCTTCGGAGAATAAGCTTATCTATATCTATTAGGAGAAACTATGCCCTCTATCTCAGCAATCTTTTTTGATCTAGACGGAACCCTGGTTGACAGTTCCCTCGGGATCCACAATGCCTTTACCCATACCTTTAAAGAGCTAGGAGTTCCAAGCCCTGATGCCAAAACCATTCGTGGTTTCATGGGCCCGCCACTTGAAAGTAGCTTTGCAACGTGTCTTCCCAAGGAACAAATCTCAGAAGCTGTGCAGATATACCGCTCTTACTACAAGGAAAAAGGAATCCACGAAGCCCAACTCTTCCCCCGAATAACAGAATTGCTTCAAGAGCTTTCGCAAAACTACCCTCTATACATCACTACAACAAAGAATACTCCTACTGCTCATGATATGACTAAAAATCTGGGAATCCATCATTTCTTTGATGGCATTTACGGCTCTAGTCCTGAAACGCCACATAAGGCAGATGTCATCCGTTACGCCTTGCAAACGCATCAACTCCATGCAGACCAAGTCCTCATCATTGGGGATACCAAGTTTGATATGATTGGAGCCCAAGAAACTGGCATTAAAAAGTTTGCTGTTACTTGGGGATTTGGAGAAGAGGCTGATTTACTCAGCTATCAGCCTGACTGGATTGCCCATACCATTGATGATATCATTAGCCAGCTCTAACCATACAAAAATACTCCTAACACTAGTGAACTAGGTTGAGGAGTATTTTTTATATGTTGTTACTATCAGAAGGAATCAACTCCATGCTTAAGCAGTAATTTGATCCTGTTCTTCAGTATCTGTATCTTCATCCTTCTTACTTGGCCAAGCAAGCATGACAATAAGAGCAATCGGTCCAACGAGAGGAACCAAAGCAATGAAGATAAAGGCCCAGTGGAAACCAGCGTCTCGTAAGCAGCGAAGCGACTCAGCCGCTTTAAAATAGAGTAGAAATATCTTAATATTTTCGTACCATTTCTTCAAACTGAGAGTCTTCAGTGTTCTCTTTATTTGTTTCACTATTCTCTATCACTTTTTCTCCAAATCGTTGACTTGGCATAGCGAGCATAACGAGCAGTGTTATTGCACCCAAAGGAACAAATACAATAAAAATATAGGCCCAATGGATACCCACATCTCGTAAGCGACGTACTATCAGTGCTAGTAGAGGAACAAACTCTATTATAAACAAAATAATACACATACTGAAGACCGCAATATTCCTGATGGCTTTATCAGATTCTACTCCAGTAAAAAGTGAGTAGTAGGCGGGCAAGAAAATCACCATATTTAGTAGCCAAACCCACCAAAATTCTGGACGTGTGGAACGACCAGAAAAATTTGCATAGCCTTTGAAAAAACTCCTAATAGCACTCAGCATACAAAAATCTCCTTTTGACTTTAATACTTATTTCGCAAAGTTATGTTACCAGCTTAAAATAGAGGTAGTTTTTAGATTGTCTGAAATCACTCTCCTGATAGATCACATAACATCTTCCCTTGAATAGTTGCGCTTATTAAACCTTTGAAAGATCCGATGTTCTCTACTCTCTATTTATAAAAACCAGCTTTCTGATTCTCTCAGAAAACTGGCGATAGTTGTTTCATTATGAAGGTAGTTGGACACTCTTACTCAGCATGAGTTGTCTCATTCGCAAAGGAAATAATCGCTTCTTTGAGCTCATCTCCGCTGAGTGAACGGAACTCTTCAATCTTTTGATCAATCGCTTCTAGCGGCATGACATTTACCTTACCAACGAAAATCTTGTCCATGACTTGGTTATCAACCAATTCGGTCGAAACCAAGAGTTCTTCATAGAGTTTTTCACCTGGTCGAATACCGACCTCAACGATTGGAATTTCACTTTCCGTGTGCCCACTTAGAAGGACCATTTTCTTAGCCAAGTCATAAATCTTGACTGGTTTGCCCATATCGAGGATAAAGACTTCTCCGTCCTTGGCATAAGCGCCAGCATGGATTACTAGACGGCTAGCCTCTGGAATGGTCATGAAGTAACGTGTCATACGGAAGTCTGTCACCGTTACAGGACCGCCTTCAGCAATCTGACGTTCAAAGACAGGAATCACGCTACCACGACTACCGAGAACATTCCCAAAACGGACTGCACAGTAGGTTGATTTACTACGTTGGTTAAAGCCAGTGACAATCAACTCTGCCACGCGCTTAGTTGCACCCATAACATTCGGTGGATTGACCGCCTTGTCAGTTGAAATCATGACCATCTTAGGTACTTTGGCCTCATCAACAGCCTTGGCAACATTGTAGGTACCGAGGATATTGTTCTTGAAGGCTTCTTTTGGATTGCGCTCCATCATCGGAACGTGTTTGTGGGCTGCAGCATGGTAGACAATGGCTGGTTTGTACTGCTCAAACACCTGAAAGAGACGGTCATAGTCCTGAATATCTGCAATAACAGGAACATAATCAATTCCTTGGAATGTACGGATCAATTCATGATAAACGAGATAGATTGAGTTTTCACCATGTCCAAGCAAGACGATACGCTCGGGATTGAAGCGACTAACCTGACGACAAATCTCTGAACCAATCGAACCACCTGCTCCTGTCACCAGGATGGTCTTGCCTGTAATCTCAGTACCCAGACGCGATTCGTCGAGACGAATTTCCTGACGGCCCAAAAGGTCTGTGATATCAATTTTCTGGAAGCCACTGCCTGATTGATGGAGTCCTTGAACGACTGTCTCAACCTTAGGCATCTTGTAACATTTGACGCCTAGCTTATTACACATCTGCAAGATGCGTTCGTACTCTGATGGGTCAAGCGAAGGGATCGCTACGATAACACGCTCGATTTGGTGACGTTTAGCTAATTCAGGCAGATTATCATAAGAGCCCAAAACTGGGATTCCACCTAGTTTTTGTCCCTTTTTCTTTTCATCGTTATCCAAAATCCCCACTAGCTCAAGGTCGCTAGTTGGGTGTTGGTAGCTGTTCATAAAGAGGGCACCACCATCACCAGCACCAATCAAGAAGGTCCGACGGTGTTCTCCATCTCCACTACCTTTTTTACGTTTAGAATAAATCAACTGCCAAGTGATACGAGGAAGCAAGATGAGGAAGGTACTCAACAAAATGAAGAGTACGATGAAACGGATAGAAAACAATGGAAGGAAGGCATAGCAGATTCCATAAGAAAGAACACTGCTGAGCATCACTCCGAAAAAGATTTTCATGAAATCCGTAATCTTGCTATAACGACTGATACTAGCATTTAGCCCCCAAAATGCAATCATGATTTGATAGAGGAGGAAGGCTAAAAGAGTGTAGATGACGTAATCCACAGGCGCAGGATTTATAAGGCCATAAAACAAGATATAAGATACGATGATGGAAACCACCATACTCAGAATATCGAATATCCCCCAAAACACTTGTTTTTGCTGTTTATTTAAAATTTCAACCAGATCAATCACATAATCTGTTAGTTTTTTATTCATAGGAATTTACTCCCCCCTTAAAAGAGTCAGATGATACTGTTGTTATGATAATCTGAATCATTCAGTCTATCGGGGCTTACTTTCTCTTTCTTAAAAGTTTGACGAAGATAAACTGACGTACAAAGCCTGGACAAAGTGCAACAATTGCCTGAATGGCCACACTTTTAGCATATTCCCTGTAAGAAATTTGCCCCCGCTCAAGCATCCGTTGGCGAGCTTGACGATAGAGTTTAAGGTAACGCAAGCCACCTCGACGCTCAAACATCCCTGCACCGACACGAACCTTACACAAGATTTGATCTAGGTTTCCAGTCTTGGCACCTGCAGCAATCATATTGAGCCAAAGGAGGTCATCCTCCATGTAAAGGCCATCTTCATAGTTGCCCGCCTTGAGGACCATGTCCTTTTTGAACATGACTGTCATATGGTTAAAGGCACTTCTCATTCTTTGGTAAGCCATAATGTCTGCATGCCGAGTTGGGACACGACGGTAAGAAACAATCTCGTCAGGATTGTCAATAAATTCTGCAATATGTCCACCTAAGAGATCCAGATTTTCCTGTTCCATTAGTTGGACTTGCTTTTCAAAGCGGTCAGATACCGCTATATCATCTGTATCCATACGAGCAATGATATCGTACTGACACTGTAAAACACCGTATCGAAGAGCCAAACCTAAACCTTGATTTTCCTCTAAGGGGCACCGTTTCACTGGAATGTCTGACTGAGCTTCCACTTCTTCTAGCACCTGATAGAGTTCGGGTGTGAGCGGCCCGTCCTCAACAAGAACAAGTTCGCTCGGTTTCAAGGTCTGGTTTTGAACACTTTTGATAGCATCTCTTAAAAACGTCGGATTTTCCTTTACATAGACCGACATCAAGACGCTGATTTTTTGCTTTTCAGGCACAGTTTTTCTCCAATGTATAGATTTCCTTCCACTATTTTATCACAAATTCTCCTAGTTTCCTATTTTTATATCAAATCAAGGAAAATTCTAGTAAAGAAATCTGTCTCTTTTCACTTTATTTTCACTTCCATTGATTGATCTGTCTTGGCTGTCATTACTTGACATTATAAGGAAAAAACCTTAAAATAAGCTGTTATTAAAATCATCCTATCGAGGTTTTTATGAAGAAACAATCACTCTTTTTTGTTCTAGGAATTGTCTTAATCGGGACTGTTTTACGATCTCCCTTCACTGCTCTTCCAACTATTTTAGGAGATATTGCTCAGGGACTAGGAGTGGAGGTTAGCTCTCTTGGGATTTTAACCAGTCTCCCTCTCTTGATGTTTGCTCTTTTCTCTGCTTTTGCAAGCCGCTTGGCACAAAAAATCGGGTTGGAACATCTCTTTACATACTGTCTCCTCCTCTTAACTGTTGGCTCTGTCATTCGGATTTTCAATCTTCCCCTTCTCTATCTAGGGACCATAATTGTGGGAGCAAGCATTGCGATCTTCAATGTACTCCTCCCAAGTATGATCCAGGCAAATCAGCCTCAAAAGATTAGTTTCCTAACAACGCTCTATGTCACTGCCATGGGAATTTCGACAGCCATCGCTTCTTATCTATCCGTCCCTATCACCCAAGCTAGTTCTTGGAAGGGCCTCATCCTCGTTCTCAGCTTTCTCTGTCTGGTCACTCTGCTAGTCTGGTTGCCAAATCATCGCCACAACCACCACCTAGAAAACCAAAAAGAAAAGCAAGTCAAAGAGAATATTCTAAAAAGTAAAGATGTCTGGGCTATCATTATCTTTGGCGGGCTTCAGTCCTTGCTCTTTTATACAAGTATGACCTGGTTGCCAACTATGGCTGTTAGTGCTGGTATTTCTAATAGTGATGCGGCTCTCCTTGCTTCTATTTTCTCACTCATCAGCATTCCTTTTTCAATGACTGTTCCAAGTCTGACGACTCGTCTATCAGATGGTCACCGTCGAATCATGCTGGCAATTATCTCTATCGCTGGTATGACAGGAATTGCCATGCTCTTGTATCCAACCAATAATTTCCTCTACTGGTTAGTCGTCCATCTCTTGATTGGAACGGCCTGCAGTGCCCTCTTCCCCTACCTCATGGTTTGCTTCTCGCTTAAAACCAGTTCTCCTGAAAAGACAGCTCAGCTATCAGGACTAGCGCAAACAGGAGGCTACATCTTAGCTGCTTTTGGTCCTGCCTTGTTTGGTTATAGTTTTGAACTTTTCCAATCTTGGATCCCAGCTGTCCTTGCCCTTCTAGCCATCGATATCATCATGACCATCTCACTCTTTATGGTGGATCGGACTGATAAGATTCTCTAATTTTCTAAAATCTATCATAACCATAAACAATGCAAAGCCAGACAGAGTCTGGCTTTTTTTGGTCCATACAATAATCTAGTTTAATACACCTTAAAACTAGATTAATATCTTGTTTTGTGATAGAATATGTTTGCGTATGATTAGATTTTTGACTTGTGTGTTCGCAAGTATTAACAGCGATGTTATAGGAATGTTTGGCTTTACCTAGTTTTATTAGCTAGGGATTTTCTTGGATTTCTTCTGGAAATCTTGTTCGCGTAAGAGTTATCATACGCTTTTTTTTATGAGGAAAAAATTATGACTAAATTCAATCAACTACAAACAAAAGATGACTTTGCTAAACTACTTGGCTTGAAAAGTGCTAAATACATCAATTATTTATTGTACAATGTAAAAACTGATAATTTATATAACTCTTTCACTATCCTTAAAAAGAATGGTGGAGAAAGAGTTATACATGCCCCCAAAAAAGAGTTGAAGTTCCTTCAGAAAAAATTGTCTAATGTTTTGTGGGAATGTTACCTTGAAAGCATAGAATCTAAATCAAAGGATAAGAACTTTAAAACACCTGTTCTGTCTCACGCATTTGAAAAGGGGAAAAGCATTATTACCAACTCTCAGATGCATCGAAACAAGAAATACATTCTGAACATTGACTTGAAAAACTTTTTTGATTCTTTTAATTTTGGAAGAGTAAGAGGCTTCTTTATAAAAGACAAGGATTTTACTGTTTCACCAGAAATTGCTACAGTAATTGCTCAAATTGCATGTTACCAAGGTAAGTTACCACAAGGAGCCCCTTCTTCTCCCATCATCACAAATTTAATTACTAGAATTTTAGATTATCGGATTGTCAAAATTGCTAAAAAATATCGTTTTACATATTCTAGATACGCCGATGATATGACTTTTTCGACAAATCGTGAACTAAACTCTAATAAACTGAGAGCAAGCAAAGAGTTAGATAACTTTTTAACTGAATTAGAGGAGGTAATCATCTCATCTGGTTTTGAAATTAATCCTAAAAAAACACGATTGAGCAATAACATGCAGCGCCAAGAAGTGACTGGACTGGTTGTCAACAAAAAGATAAATGTAAAAAGAGAGTACATAAAAAATACTCGCGCAATGGCCTTTCAATTATACAAAGATGGAGCTTTTGAAATAGATAAGAAACCAGGAACGATCAATCAACTAACGGGACGCTTTGCTTTTATTTTTCAAATAGATCAATACAACAACTACTTACTTTATAAAAAGTCCCTGATTCAAAATAATCTGGATGCACAGAAATATTTATTAGGCAGAAACTCATCAAAAAAATCTGAATCGAAATATTATTGGAAATATATCTTTTATAATAAAGATTTACGAAAAGAATTATTCGATAATAAAAAACATAATACATATAATTTACCAACAGAGTTCTACAGTATAGGTAAGGAACAAAAGAAAACGTACATGTCTCTATTTAATTCTAGAGAAAAAGAGTACAAAAAATTTCTATTTTATAAATATTTTTTCGGAAATGATAAACCTATAATTGTCACAGAAGGAAAGACAGATCCCCGATATATTAAAGCAGCTTTAAAAAAGCTTTATCGTAAATATCCAGAACTTATTGAAAAAGTTGGCAATAACTTTGTATTTAAAATTGAATTTTTAAATCATACTAATACAATAGAGTATCTTTTTAATGTTCCAGAAGGGGGAGAAGGTTTTAAATATTGGTATAATTATTTTTCTGATAAATCTTACTATAATGATGAAGGTAAGAAAAAATTTTTTGCTCTAGATCCAGAAGAAAGAATTTTATACGCAAACTATATTACTTATTTCCAACAATTAACCGATAATATTCCAAATTATCCAACAATATTTTTATTTGATAATGAACCGAATAATAGAAATGGTAAGGATAAATCTCCCTTATTTTTGTTTGCGAATCATGCAAAAGACCTAATGAATCCTCAGAATAAAGACTCGAAGACTTC
Organism: Streptococcus sp. GMD3S; assembly: GCF_000298695.2. GTDB lineage: Bacteria > Bacillota > Bacilli > Lactobacillales > Streptococcaceae > Streptococcus. The sequence goes on from NZ_AJRC02000007.1 coordinate 69,796, forward strand.
CAAGAGTTTAGAATCAAAAATTTCAGATAATTTAGAAAAAATTAGAAGAGAAAAACCTTGTCGTATTAATAAAAATGGGAGCTTATATATTATGGCGACACCTTTAGTATCTAGTAAGAATGACGGTAATTTTTCTGATATTGAAGATCTATTATTGTCACGTAAATTGCCACCCATTTTAAAAGGGAAAACATTCTCCAAGAGTGGTGGTGATAATCATTATGGAAAAGAAATTCTTTCAAAGCATGTTCTAAAAAATTATGAAAAATTCGATTTTACTGAGTTTATCCCTTTGTTAGACGGTATAAGAGATAATATACTAGATTATAAATCATTATTCTAGCTTATCTTTAAAATATAGAATTCTGCCGAATAACTGATGTATAATCCTCTAAACTTCTAGTTTTTACTAGGAGTTTTTTTATATGTAAAATTTTTACACATATTTCTTGACAGGGCTTTCATATTGAGATACAATATATTTGAAAAGAGTATATATAAAATTTTTATATAATATAAAGGAGGTTTCCCATGTACTTCCCAACATCCTCTGCCTTGATCGAGTTTCTCATCTTGGCTGTACTGGAGCAGGGGGATTCTTATGGTTATGAGATTAGTCAAACCATTAAGCTCATCGCCAATATCAAAGAATCTACGCTCTATCCCATTCTCAAAAAATTGGAAGCCAGTGGCTTTCTGACCACCTACTCTAGAGAGTTTCAGGGGCGTATGCGCAAATACTACTCCTTGACCAATCGGGGCGTAGAGCAGCTCGTTACTCTAAAGGAAGAGTGGACGCTCTATACCGACACCGTCAACGGCATCATAGAAGGGAGTATCCGCCATGACAAGAACTGACTATCTGACTCAGTTAGAAACCTATCTCCATAAACTGCCTGAAGCTGACCGCATCGAAGCTATGGACTACTTTAAGGAACTATTTGACGATGCTGGCCCAGAGGGCGAAGAGGAACTCATTGCCAGTCTGGGAACTCCAAAAGAAGCTGCCCATGATATCCTCTCTGATCTTCTCGATAAAAAGGTCAATGAGGCACCTGCTCAAAAGAATGACCGCCAACTGCTACATATTGCCCTCCTGGCCCTGCTAGTAGCTCCTATCGGAATTCCGGTCGGAATCGGCATCCTCATGGCCATCATCGGTATTTTTATCGCGGCTGTCTCCGTCATTTTAGCCTTTTTTACCGTTTCGGTGACGGGCATCCTACTGGGCGGACTCTTTATCGTAGAGAGCTTTAGCGTCCTAGTCGAAGCCAAATCTGCCTTTATCTTGATTTTTGGGGCTGGTTTGCTTTCTATCGGTGCTTCTTCTCTTGTTCTACTAGGTATCTCCTATGTAGCTCGTTTCTTTGGCCTCCTAATCGTCCGCTTGGTGCAATGGATTCTTAAAAAAGGAAAGAGAGGTGACAGACATGCGTAAATTGACGAAAGGATTTCTCATTTTTGGTGTGGTTTCTACAATCCTCGGTTTTATCATGATCATTGTAGGCGCCCAGTCCAATGGTATTCAAAGTTTACTTGCCATGTCAAAAGATCCCGTCTATGACAATCGTATCGAAGAAGTGACCTTTGGAAATGAAGTGGAAAAGCTTGATTTAGCCCTTGAGGAACATAGCCTAACCATCACAGAGTCTGTAGATGACAAGATCCACATCACCTATCATCCGTCCGTGTCTGGTCGTCACGATTTGACTACTGGTATGAGTGACAAAACACTGAGCGTCACTGACAAACAAGCCTCCCAACATCGTTTTCTCGGTTCAGGAATCGAAAGCCTACTTCGTATCGCCAGCAACTATTCTAATCGTTTTGACGAAGTCGTTCTCTCCCTACCCAAAGGAAGAAAGCTGCAAGCTATCACCGTCTCAGCCAATCGTGGACAAACTAATATTCGTCAAGCCAACCTTGAAAATGCAACCATCAAAACAAAAGGCTATCTCTTAAGACTAACAGAAAGTTCTATCAAGAACAGCACATTAACGGCATCTCATATCATCAATATCTTTGATGCCGAATTGACAGATAGTCAGGTCAAGACGGAGGGAGCACACATCTATGCTGAAAATATCCAAGTTCACGGCAAGGTCGAGCTAGAGGCTTATTCAACTCTACAACTCATTCTCTCCCAGAAAGAGACCGACCGTATCAATCTAGAAATTTCTTCTCAGCATGGTGGTATCTATCGTCAACCCAAAGAAGAACATCGTGGACAAAAAGAGAATGTACTTGCCAACCCTTATAAAACGGAAAAAGCAGATATCAAGGACCTACTCATTGCAAAAGCCAACCAAGATATCTACCTACCAAAAGAAGAGTACTCTTCTCCATCTAGAAACCATTGACAAAAACGCTTTCATCTGCTAATCTAAAAATAGAAAACGATCATAAAAAAGGAGGTTCCACCATGACACAAGAATGGTTTGAAAGCGCCGATCTTGAGAAGAAATCAGCTCAGACGAAATCGGAAATCCAGCCCGACCAACCAGAGACTTCGGATACTGTAGAGACCGAACCACAAGCAAGCCAAGAAACTCCTATCTCACCTAAAGAGTCGGAAAGGCATGAGGAGGAAGCTCCCGAAACGATAGAAGAAGCCCAAACAGAGGAAGAGGGAGAAGGGAAAGCTGAAGAGGGACACAAGCAAGAAAAACCTGTAAAAGAGAAAAGTATCCTCAGCAAGGCTTTAGAAAGCCCCTATATCCCAGATATTGACCCTCGTAAAACAGCCAGATTAAAAGCAGAAATCGCACTATTTTGGACTTGGCTGCTGGACGCTATCCAAGAACCAACTACCAGCAAGAATACGGACCAAAAGCATCGTTATAGTGTCTTTGCCCTACTCACCTTGCTGTCGTCAATCAACCTTTTCTTTAGTATCTATCATATCAAGCACCTCTACTACGGCTATATGGCCTCTATTGCCAATAGTTTACCTAACCAGCTCCCACCTTTAGATCTCTTTGCTGGACTTTCTATCTTGGTCGCTAGCGCTCTATTTTACTTTTCCATCATTTTGGGAGGCTTTACTGTCCGACGTGTACTGGACCAGGAGAGCGACTTCACATTCCAAGAAGCTTGCGATCGTTACAGCCGACTCTTTGCTATCCCGCTTGTCTTAACGGCTCTAGCAAGTTTCTTTGCACTTTTTGGCGGCTTGCGATTCGCTGGCATCCTCACTCTTCTAAGCATGACCATCTTTGCCCTTGGCAATCTCTTTGTGATTAGCAAGCCAAGTAAGGCTAGTAGCCTTGACCCATTTTATCGTTTCTTGCTAGCTGTCTTACTTGATGGCGCTATTCTCTTACCCTTCTTCATTGCAGAGCTCGCGCTGACAGTTGACTACCTTCGCATCCTGACATTCTTTTAACCAAAATCCCTGCCATTTGTTAATGACAGGGATTTTTATGTTTACTCTTTTTTTGAACCGTGTCTACTTGACGGCTGCCAATTCCTCAAAATTTTTTCCCAAAATGGCTTGTACTTCTAATTGATTGGCATCTAGTTGCTGATAAAATGCTTCTGGTAGCGACTCTAGGAATCTTGCATAGTCCAAGCGAGCGATGGATTCATAGTCTTCTGCTTTGGACCCATCACCAGAAATCGTCACTAGGTCAATCTCCCAAACAAGCTCTTTGCCTGCCAGCTGATCGGTATAAGGAGCTGGTACAAAGGGTTCCTTTGGCAAAATCGTCTTGACTCCTTGGGCTAGGTGATAGATACCGTGCACCTTGCCTTGAGCATCTGGGTAAAATTTCACACTGGCAAGGTAGGCATCAGAGCCTTGAACCTTCTTGACCAACTCTTCAAAATGTGCCAATCCATCCTCAGCCAAAAAGCTCTCGAGGTATTCCTTATTGAGATAGATAGGGGCCAAGAGCCCTTGGCAATATACTAGACGAGCCGCTTTGTCAGATAGATAATGCTTGACCGTTTCTCGGAAATAAGCTTCAAAATCAAAGCCTTCTAGCCCTTCTACCACTTGCCCCAACTTGTTTGATAGGGCTTGGAGGAGAGCTTCTACAATCTCCCAGTCCGCTCTGGTAAGGAAGTCTGGAATCACCACTTGATAGCCTTTTCGGCTATCCGCATAGTTCACCTTGAAGAGAAATTGCGACTGACCTACAATCCCACACTCGATATACTCGAGACGATTGAGGGGCTGACGGAGATAGACCGCATCATAACTGTGTGACTCCAAGCCCTCCACCAAGGCCAAGATAGACTTGGCAGTCAAGACCTCCTGTTGTCCTAGAATGCTTTCTTTATTTGGGATAAAAAATGTTTTCGCCATAACTGGCCTCCTTTGAAATCGTTTACATATAGTATAACCTATTTTCCTGAAAGATACAGAAACAAATTTTAGATTTTTAGATAAAAAGCATAGAAAAACAGCCCCTAAGGGCTGTTTGCTTTATACAGTAGCGACTTGATCCAAGCTTTCACCGATAGCTGCTAGACGCTCGATCACTTCTGCTTGTGTCAATTCATTTTCTGAGACGTAGCGGTTGCGTGGGTGAACACGGCACTCGTGTGAGCATCCACGAAGGTACTTGTCTTCATTTTCTTCTGATGTTAGGATACGACGGTTACAGAAGGGATTTCCACAGTTGACATAACGTTCACATGGTGTTCCATCAAACCAGTCTTTCCCTACGATGGTTGGGTTGACATGGTTAACATCAACGGCGATACGCTCGTCAAAGACGTACATTTTCCCATCCCAAAGTTCACCTTGGACTTCTGGGTCTTTACCGTAAGTTGCGATTCCTCCGTGCAATTGGCCGACATCTTTATAGCCTTCACGGACCATCCAGCCTGAGAATTTCTCACAGCGAACTCCACCTGTACAGTAAACCACAACACGCTTGTCCATGAATTTTTCCTTGTTGTCACGGACCCATTGTGGCAACTCACGGAAGTTGCGGATGTCTGGACGGATAGCCCCACGGAAATGTCCTAGGTCGTACTCATAATCGTTACGTGTGTCAAGAACCACTGTATCTTCGTCAAGAAGGGCTTCTTTGAACTCTTTTGGAGACAAGTAAGCACCTGTTGTTTCAAGTGGGTTGATGTCGTTGTCAAAGTCATTGTCTTCCAAACCAAGGTGGACAATTTCTTTCTTGTAGCGAACAAACATCTTCTTGAAGGCTTGTTCACTTTCTTCGTCAATCTTGAACCAGAGGTCTTCCATACCTGGGAGGCTGTGAACGTAGTCCATGTATTTTTGAGTTGTTTCGTAGTCACCTGAAACAGTCCCGTTAATCCCCTCGTCAGCGACGAGGATACGGCCTTTGAGACCGATTGATTTACAGAAAGCCAAGTGATCTGCCGCAAATTGCTCTGCATTTTCAATTGGAGTATAGAGGTAGTAAAGTAAGACACGAATATCTTTTGCCATAAGATTTGTTCTCTTTTCTATTCTTAAATTTTCAGAATTTTTCATTCAACTATTCTAGTATACCCACTTGAGAAAACGAATGCAATTTATTTGACCGAAAATTATATAGAGAGACCTACCACTGCACTTCATCAGTAACCATAGCGAATCGCAGATAATTCTCTCAATTTTTTGATTTGCTTAGCTTGACTTTCTGACAAACCCAGCTTGTTATCAATCAACACACGTGAGATGTCAACGTTCATTTGGCTCAGAATAAATGGAGTAGAGGTTCCATCGTCCTTTAATCGTTTTTGATAAATCACTAACTGATTTTTCAGGGGAGCAAGTTGAGGCGCAACCTTTATATCTTCCAATAGATGATCAATGATGGTCATCGCTTCACAACGTCTTTCACTTCCTCCAGCAAACCATTTTAATGGTGTCATACTCATTTCCCTCCTGAAATTCGCTTATAAATTGAAAAACTATAATTCCTAACTCTCCAGCCAGTATTTTACCCAAACACCCTATGTAAAAAAGTCAGCAAAAATGGCAAGGTCGCTACAATATTATTGATTACATGCACCGCATAGGAAGGATAAATGCTCTTGGTATAACGGGTCAAACCAGCAAAGATGATTCCAGATGTTGTAAAAACGAAAATATCTAACAGACTAGGCAGGCTTGAAAAATGAGGGAGAGCAAATAAAATAGAAGGAAGAAGCAAATCAAGACCAAATCTCGAATCTTTAAAAAAGGCGTGTTGCAGTAATCCTCTATAGATTAACTCTTCCATCAGTGGAGTCAGAAAAAACAGGGCTATATAAATACCTAGCTCTGCAAAGTTAGTCCCACTATAACCAATCAATACAGCCCAACCTTCCGCAGTTGACTGAACATGTTTAGCTGTCTGAACGTTAAAAGAGATCTGGAGCACTACCACTAATACTGTCAAAATCGAATACCAAAGCCATTTTTCTCTTGGAATGCGAAAGAGATAACCATGGCCTGTCTTAACCAGAATCCAAATCATGACTCCGATAAATAGCAAACTCAAGATATTTTGAATCCAGAAGAAATTGCCTATCTGGGAAGAAAATTGCCAATAGTTTTGGACAATAAGCGTCAGCTGAGAAAGACCAAATACGAAAAATAGGTAAGAGAAGACAGCACTCATTTTGAAAAGAAGGCGATATTTTTTCATAATAAATCCCCTATAGATGTATGTGTATCACATCGCATAAACCCTCAGAACCACTCTTTTCATGTTTACATCCTAAAAATCACTACCTCCCCTAGAGAACTAGGGAAGGCAGCGATCACATTTTTAGGAATTAGGAATGAATACACGAAATCAATCGATCTTATGATTTTTTGTTTTTCAAGAATTCGTCGTATTGTTTTTGCATTTCGTTCAATACTTTTTCGTAAGCACCTTCAGATTTCAATTTTTCCATCAATTCTGGAATAGCTTTATCTGGGTCTACAGTACCAGTGTTGATAGCTGTATCGAATTGTTGCATTGTGTTAGAAATTGCTGAGATTTCAGATTTCACATTGTCAGTGTTAAAGATGAATCCAAGTGCTGGAGATTCTTTAGCTTCTGCCAATTGTTTCTTAGAATCTGCAATTTGTTGGTCTGTAACGTTTTCGTTGATGTAAAGGATCCAGTTGTTACCAGTGTTCCAACCTGACATGTGAGTGTTTCCTTTATATCCATCAAGGACGCGGACACGGTTTTCTTTACCTTCAACTTTTTCCCAGTTCTTACCTTCTGGACCGTAAACAAGACCGTTCAAGAGTTCTGGGTTTGTGTTCAAGAGGTTCAACACTTCCATTGATTTTTCTTTGTTCTTAGAGTTGTTTGAAATGACAAAGTTAGCAACTTGTGTTGTTTGGTTTTTCTTGATAAAGTTAGTGATTGGTTTGATTTGGATGTCTTTGTTAGCAACGCGTGAAAGCAAGCTGTTACCGTAGTCAGCTGGTCCTACTGTTTCTTCACGAACGAACCAAGTATCTTGTTGAAGGTCAAATGAAGTGTCGCTGGTTGCTACGTCTTTTGGAATGTATCCAGCTTCATAGAATTTGTGAAGAGTCTTCAAATGTTCTTTGAAACGAGGCACTTCGTAACGGTTTACGATCTTAGTAGTGTCTCCTTCAAGGTCGATAACAAATGGAAGTCCGTTTGGTACTGGGTAGTCAAAGTTATCGGATGGGATAAAGTTCTTCGTAACCGCAAATGGTACTACATCTGGAGCTTTTTCTTTGATTTGTTTCAAGACTGGTTCAAGTGTTTCGTATGAAGTGACACCTGAAATGTCAATACCATATTTTTCAAGAAGAGCACCGTTGAAGGCAAAGTTTTGAGATGATGCAACGTTAGCTGCAACTGGAACAGCATAAATCTTACCGTTTACAGTGTTCCCTTTGATGTAAGCTGGGTCAAGTGCTTTGTAAAGCTCTGCTCCTTCTTTTTTATACAATTCTGTCAAGTCAGCATAAGCACCTTTTTGAGCATTTACGACATAGTTAGATGCAAATGCGATATCATAGTTTTCACCAGATGATGTGATAACTGACATTTTCTTATCATAGTCACCCCATCCGAGGTATTGGATATCCAATTTAGCACCGACTTTTTCTTCGATGATTTTGTTTGCATTTTCTAGCAATTCATCCAAGTTGTCTGGTTTGTCACCGATTTGGTACATTTTGATTACAGGTTTTTCACCTGAAGTAGTATCGGCAGCTTTTTTGTTGTTACCTGTAAGGTTTCCACAAGCAGCAAGACCAGCAGCCAAAGCGACTACGCTAGCAGATGCAAAAGCATATTTTTTCCAGTTTTTCATGATAAAAACTCCTTTTTTTATTTTTAAACTTATAAACGATTTAATGATTTTTAACTTCAATCACTATGATGAAGTTGGGAAGGGAGAAACGGTGTTTCTCAGCAAATGCTATTCTTTCACACCACCGATCGTCAACCCTTTAACAAAGTAGCGTTGGAAGAATGGATACAGAATCGCGATTGGAAGGGTTGCAACAACAACCATGGCCATACGACCTGTTTCTTTCGGTAGAGCGACTCCCAGTTGACCAGATAGGCCGACTGCTTTTGCGATGTAGTCCATATTTTGTTGGATTTGCATGAGCAAATATTGCAATGGATACAAGTTGTCACTCTTGATGTAAAGAAGGGCGTTGAACCAGTCGTTCCAGAAACCAAGAGCTGTCAAAAGCGTGATGGTTGCGATACCTGGAAGTGACAAGGGCAAACAGATCTGGAAGAAGATCCGAGCTTCACTGGCACCATCGATACGAGCGGATTCGAGAATGGCTTCTGGAATGGTCTTCTTGAAGAAGGAACGCATCAAGATGATGTTGAATGGTGAGAGGAGCATTGGAACAATCAAGGCCCAAACGGTATCACCAAGTTGAAGCAGGCGAGTGACCACGATATAGCCTGGTACCAAACCAGCATTGAACAACATACTAAGAAGAGCGAAGATTGTAAAGAATCTGCGGTACTTAAAGGTTGTACGTGAGATGGCGTAGGCATAAGTGGTTGTAATGAAGACGTTGGTCACTGTTCCGACTACGGTTACAAAAACTGAGATAAAGAGCGCTTGGAGGATCTTATCTTTAAACTGAGCTAGGAACTGGAATCCATCTACACCAAATTTCGAAGGGAAAAAGCTATATCCATACTGGAGGATGCTCTTTTCGTCTGTCACCGAAATGATAATAACGAAGATAAAGGGCAAGATACAAGAAAGAGCAATCAAACCAGAGATGATACTAAAGAAGATATCTGCTTTCTTACTGAAGGAGTGAATGCCGACATTATCGATTTTTTCTTTTTTAATTTTCTTTTCTGCCATATTCTCCTCCTTTCTAGAACAAAGCTGAGTTTGGATCGACTCGTCTTGCAAGCAAGTTTGATAGGATAACCAGAATCAAACCGACAACGGATTGGTAAAGACCGGCTGCTGAAGCCATACCGATATCTGCTGTCTGAGTCAAACCATTAAAGACATACACGTCCAAAACGTTGGTTACATTGTAGAGCTGACCAGCATTGTGTGGGATTTGATAGAAGAGACCGAAGTCTGCACGGAAGATATTTCCGACTGCAAGGATGGTCAAGACTGTTACAAGCGGAGTCAACTGAGGAATGGTTACGTTGCGAATACGTTGCCACTTGCTCGCCCCGTCCACTGTTGCTGCTTCGTAGTAGGTTGGGTCAATTCCCATGATCGTCGCATAGTACATGACACTGCTATATCCAAAGCCTTTCCAAATACCTAGGAAAAGGAGAAGGTATGGCCAAATGCCTAAGTCAGCGTAGAAGTTGACTTCCTTCATGCCAATGGATGTTAGGAAATGGTTGAAAACCCCTTTGTCAATGTTTAGGAAGGCATCTGTAAAGAAACTGATGATAACCCATGACAAGAAGTAAGGGAACAACATAGACGTTTGGAAAATCTTAACCATTCTCTTAGAGCGGAGCTCGCTGAGGATGATGGCAATCCCTACTGATACAATCAAACCGATAAAGATAAAGCCGAGATTGTAAAGAACGGTATTACGAGTGATGATAAAGGCATCTTTTGAACTAAACAAGAATCTGAAATTATCTAACCCGACCCATTTACTATTCACAATACTATCTATGAAACCATTACTGGTCATATGGTAGTCTTTAAAGGCGACCACATTCCCAAATACTGGAATGTAAAAGAATAGAATCAACCAGAGTGCCCCTGGTAAAACCATCAAGAGAAAGATCCAGTTATCTCTCAAGGTCTTTGAAAACTTTTTCATAATTTCCTCCCTTTTTATTCCTAAAAACTGATTTCATCGAATTTTTAGGTTTGATAACGATTACATTATTAGTATACTCCTATTTGAAGGCTAGGTTAAACTACTAATTATAGAAAAAACTCCACAAATTATTTTTTGTGGAGAAGTTTTTTATAAGAAATAGGTTTCACGAGAAACACTCTGACTCGGAAAAAATGCCTAAGTCGTATAAATCGTCGATGCGGTCGCAATAGTGTGCCACTGGTTGGCTGTAGTTGCTGCGAAGTCCTTGTCTGCGTAGAAGTCAGTAAATGGTAGGATCACGACTTCTAATTCTTCGATGCGGACAATCTGACCTGCCAGATAAGCCTCGATGCGGCTTTCTGCTCGCTTGATGCGTTGCAAGAGTCCGCCCATACGGATATCAACCGTATCCAAACCAAAGACCTTGTTTTCTTTCAACCATTGGTGGCTAAAGAGGGCATGGAAGTTTTCAATCTCGCTTCTAAGTTTTGGTAATTCTTGCATGGCGATTTGCTGTAAGCTGACTTTGTCACCGGATTTATAAGCTTCACGGATGCGTCGTCCCACATCCACTTTGCTACTTAAAATCTGGTTCAACTGGGCCTGAGTTTCAAATAGGTAGGCATAGTTCCCAGCTTTTTCTTTGATAACAGCAAGCGTTTCAGCGGCCTGAGCGAAGTGCGGTTTGTCCTGTTCAGGTGTCATGTGTCTGTCAAGAATCGGACAGAGAACATCCTGATAAAAGACATAGCGGTTGGGATTGATACCACTGAGATTGCCTGGCAAGTCTGGCAAGAGATTGGCAAGGTCAATCTGCATAAAGTCCTCAACTGACAGACCTGTATTGGTCTTGAAGTGAGCAGACAAACGATCTAGGTCATTGCGGTAGCTGAGTTCTGCCCAGATTTGCAGACTTGGTAGAATAGAAAACTGGGCAGTTTCCCCACCATTGTCCCCCCAACCCGTTACAATGACTTCTTTGATGTCGTTAGCACGACAGGCTTTGTTGGCTTCAAGAGCAATAAGACGGCTGAAATGGTTGTTGGGTGTGAAACCGATCCACTTCCAAGCACCACCTGCAAAGGCAATATCTTGGCTAATCTTGTGATGGTTGCGGAAATTGCGGTTGTATTTTTCCTCGCTATCCTGATAATAGTCCCAGTAAACCAAGGTTACACGGTCTTTGAGACGATCTAGGTAGACACGAGTTTCCTCTGGAATCTCCACGTCACGATCGTACTGGCCATCCGCTGACATGAGTTTAAAGAACATATCACTCCACATCTGGCAGTGGAAACCATACTTGTCTGCAATATCCAGCACGCGCTCCAAGTGTTGGCACATGAGGAGACTACGGTCCACAACACCGTTCAAAATGAGGTAGCGCCCCAAACCAACCAAATGGGCTTCGTCCATCCCGATATTGACCTTGCGTGTCTGCAGTTTAGATAGAGTGGCAAACATCCCATCAACCAGGTCATACACCTTTTCTTCGCCGATAAGGAGAATGTCCTCCACATCACGAAGTTCCTGCACTTCTTTGACACCCCATTTGACGAAGGCTGACAAGTGGGCCAAGGTCTGGATGCAAGGCACAAAGGTCATATCAAACTGCTGGACATAGGCTTCGATTTCCTGCAACTCCTCTGCTGAATAGGCGCCACGGAAGTAACCAAAGTAAGGTTGCCCCTCAATCTGATAGGTGTCTTCCATGTAAAGTTCAAAGGTTGAGTAACCCATGAGAGCCAAGACCTCAATCATCTGCTTGGCAGAAGCCACATTCAGCACCGCATTTCGAGAACAGTCTGCCATGTAGGCCAAATCTTCATAAGCTGCCTGCTCCTCAATCGCTACTTTATCACCTTCTACTAGAGCTGTTGCCAATAAGGACAAGGCGCGGTAAAGTTGGTGAGGTTTGCGATAAGTTAGTTGATAATGTCCACCTTCACCCTTGATAGAGATAGAGGCTTGGTCAGACTGAGCGACTACTACCTCTACATCTGCTAGCGAAATATGCTTTTTAAGCAACTCTAATGCTTGCTCTTGTTTGGGACTAAGTCCTGTAAAAATTACCATTGATTTTCCTCCTGTAGCCAGTTGACAAGGGCACCATAGAGATTGGCATCTGCATGATAGGTGCAAGCTTGGATAACTGGTGCGACCGTGTATTCTTCGTAGGTTTTGACAAATGCATCGACAGCTTTTTTGACGCCTTGGATAAAATCTGGATTCTGGCTAATAGATCCTCCCAGACTAATGACATCTGGGTCGATGAGGTACTGGATATTGAGCAGTCCTTGCGCCAGATTACGGTTCATACGTTCAATGGCTTCTTGGCAAAGGGCATTGCCTGCTGCAGCTTCTTGGTAAATCTTGCGACCATCCCAGTCAGTCTGACCAGATTTTTCAATCACGTAGCGAACCATGTTTCCTGTAGAGGCTAGTAGCGACCAGTTGTTGAGTTTTTCAGCTGGTTCAATGGTTGTCATATAGCCAAACTCACCACCTAAGCCGTGGCGACCACGGTGAAGTTTGCCATTGATTATCATAGCTCCGCCAATTCCTGTCCCAATCACGACACAGGCTGCATTTTCAATCTCTGGGTGAGCCAGCAGTTCACTAAGTCCAACACAGTTGGCATCATTTTCTAGATGGACAGGTAGCTGATGATGAGCAAGCGTCTCATACCAAGAAAAGCCATGAATGTAAGGTACGGCACTGATTCCCTCAATCACACCTGTTTCTTGATTGACCGCGCCTGGAACGCTCATGGCAATGCCCTTATAATCTTGTTCTGCCAAGCGTTGGTCTAGCCAATCTAGTAAATCCTCCAAACTTTCTGGCGTCGGAGTACTTGTCTTATCTAGTATCTTTCCATCAGGAGTCAGACTGGCAAACTTAATCCCAGTCCCTCCGATATCAATGGTTGCAATGGTCATTGTTCTTCCCATAAAAAGGGGCGAATCAGTAGTTAGTCCTTACTCTTTCGCCCCTCCTTTCTATCTCATAGTATTAGTTATCAAACACTTTAAAACTATTAAATGTCTTCTTTTTTGATCAATTCTGTGCGAATTTCTTGTGGTGCTAAGAGTCCTGAATGAACGGGATATGGCCGCTCAAGCAAGTCCAAAATGGTTTGTTGGTGTTCTGATATACGCACATTTTCTTGACTCATATTGTAGTAACGAAGTACATATCCTTCTTCATTTTCAGCTACCTTAAAGGCTGTCGGGCAGACTTGTGGCAAGCTGAGCGCCGCATGGCACAAGAGGCTGCCAGTCGCAGCAACACTTCCTTCTTGTTTAGCAACTTGAAGACTAGTGAATGGTGTTTGGAAGGCTTTAGCACGACGGAAGGCTGAGAAGCGTTCCCCTGCTTGGTGGCATTCGAGAGCAAACTCGACTTCAAACTCACGCAAGCACTGAGCCTCTGGTGTCGGGAAGTAACCCCAGTCACCTAACTCACCTGAGGCACGAAGAATGGTCACAGCAATGGTATCGTCTCCAAGGATTTCATACTCGTGCAGTCCTTTATTAGCCACTGTCACCCCTTTTTCATCGTCATAAAGGCTGACGAAGGCTTGCTGGTGTTGTGGATTTTCAGGATTTTCCCAAGAAGCAGCTGGTTTGTTTGGTCGTGTTACTACCTCATAGATGCTTTCAGAGTCATTGCTTGGACGCGTGTTATGAGTCTTAACCAAGAGACGGATACGGTGGTCCTTGGCAGTATTGGTAAAGCGAGTCTTGAAGCGGATTTGTGGATTGTCAACAAAGACGGTCATCTCTGTTTCCAGAGGAAGGGTTGTCAATTCTTCTGAGCGCCCTGCTTCACGCGTCATAAACTCGATGATGCCTCTTTGTTCCGCATCCAGTTTTTCGTCTGCACTTACTGGAATTGTCAATTCATGCTTGAGCAAGATTTTAGCAAAACGTGCTGTATTTTCCAGGACTTCATAGCCTTTCAGCTCTGCGTAGATAGGCTCTGTTCCTTTTGGTTGGAAATAGATGTACTCATTTCCGATGTCACCACGGTCTTCAAAGCGAATAATATCTTCATACGCTTCATGAGTTGTCTTGTCGTAGACCGTGATGTTTTCATCCACACTGACCGTTACAAATGGCATATCAATTACTCCATTTTGGTAAATACCATCACGGTGTTCTTGTTTTCCTTCGAGCAATTGGAAGGTTGTCCAAGAAAGTGGTGCCAGATGAACAGGTACTGTCACGCGCACTTGACGAGCAATGCGAGCCTGACGGAACTTGTCTTTTGGCAAATCATACTCAAAGTTAGCTCCCAGATCTTCGATTTTCGCTTCTACAGCATGCCCTTCCAAGTCTTCGACACGGTAGCTTGGCAAGGTCAAGGCTGCCATCTTCTTATAGCCTTCTGTTGGGTGCAATTCCTTGAAATCACAAGTCGCCACATCAATCACGGTGCTGACCGTATCAACCTTGTCATGCAAACCTGTGTTAATGACAGTAAAGAGATGGTCGCTTTGCGCTTCGTGAGTTGCAATTTTGCCCTTCCACTCGTTGAGAAGATTGGTCTTAACAAAGTTTCCAACTTGGTTGACCTTGGCAAAACGCGTTTCCATCTCACGGTGAACTTCGTCCACACTACAGCCACAGATGCTATCATGTGGCGCATTTTGTAGAAGGACTTTCCAAGCATAGGTCAACTGCTCCTTATGGTTGTGCCCACCAGTGATGACAGTCAATGGCTCCACTACTTGTTCTAGCAAGTTGCTATTTTCTTGGAAGGCTTGTTTGAGGTAAATCCGTGATGAAGAAGTGTTGGCAAGTGTGTACCAGCCATCTGTTTCCTGACTTGTCAACTCACCTGTAACCGTTGATAACTGCTCTGGTAGAGCACTTTCTACTGCATGGACATAGTCATCAAAGGAACTATGCACAAAGGTCACATCTGGGAAGAGTTCATTTGCCACACGAATGGCTTCACTCAGATTTCGCTGTACAGGCTGGTGGTCACATCCGTTCATCATCAACCATTGGTTGGTCGAAGCATAGTCACGTACGTCTGACAATTTTTGTTTCCAGAAGGCCAGGGCCTCATCCTTATCAACTGGGATTTCATTCCCATTACTATACCAGTTGGCAAAGAGGATACCGAGGACACGACTTCCGTCTGCACCCTGCCAGTACATTTCTGAAAACTGGGATGTGAACTGCTCATCTTCGAGAACTTGGTTGTCAAATCCAATCGGCTTCACACCACGACCAAAGGCTGCCACGTGAATGCCTGATTTTTGAAGGATTTGGGGAGCTTGTCCCATATTTCCAAAGGTATCTGGGAAGTAACCAATCTGGGTTGATTTGCCCCATTTTGCACATTCTGCTTGACCAATCAAGGTATTGCGGACATTGGCTTCACTTGAAATCAAGTAGTCATCCTGCAAGATGTAAAAAGGACCAATTTTGAGTTTGCCTTGGTCGATGTAACGTTGGACTTTGTCGCGATTTTCAGGGCGAATTTCCAAGTAGTCATCAAGGACAATAGTTTGTCCATCCAAGTGGAAACTCTTGAACTCAGGGTCATTTTCAAAAAGGTCAAAAAGATTATCAAATAATTCCACCAACTGCATACGGTGGCTTTCAAAAGGTAAGTACCACTCACGGTCCCAGTGACTATGTGAGATAATATGTACAACAACATTTTCCATGAAGTAAAACCTCATTCTAACTTAAATTTTAACGTTTTAAATGTAAAGGTGTGATTCTGACACGAATCGGTGAAACTAAAGCGCGCTCCTTATACTCAATAAAAATCAAAGAGCAAACTAGGAAGCTAGCCACAGTCTGCTCAAAGCACTGCTTTGAGGTTGTGGATAAACTGACGAAGTCAGCTCAAAACACTGTTTTGAGGTTGCAGATAGAACTGACGAAGTCAGTAACATCTATACGGCAAGGCGAAGCTGATGTGGTTTGAAGAGATTTTCGAAGAGTATTAGCGAATATCTAGATAATCCAAAACCAATTCACAAAACATCATGTTGGCCCAAGAGAACCATTCACGTGAGTAAAGCGTTGGGTCATCCACGTGGAAGCTTTCATGCATGACACCTGTACCACCGTCGCAGGCAACGAGCTGATCCAGCAAGAATTTCTTCTCTGCCTTATCTCTTGTTGTCAAACCTTGGATAGAAAGGGCAATCGGCCAGATATAGCGATAGAAGGTATGAGAACTTCCGAGACCGCTAGCGTATTCTCCTTGGTAAAAATATGGATTTTCAGGGCTCAGAATGGTACGGCGTGTGGCTTGGTAAACCTCATCGTCAATCGCACAGTAACCAAGATATGGAGCAGCCAGTAGACTTGGTACGTTTGGATCATCCATGATGCTAGCATTTCCTAGACCATCCACTTCAAAGGCGTAAATCCTTTCTCCCTTGCTGTTGGTTGTATAGGCATAGTTTTCGATGCCTTCTTGAATCTCTGCTTGGAGACGCTTAGCGTCTGCCACGATGTTTTGGCTATCAGCTAGGTCTAGTTCTGCAAAGATTTCTTGCACATACCCCAATACGACTACGGCAAACATATTGGACGGAATCAAATAGCTATACTGACAGCAGTCATCACTCGGACGAAAAGCTGACCAGGTCATACCTGTCACTACAAAATCAGGTCCAAAGCCATCATTTACTAAGGTGTCTTCCTTGCGGTCCGTATCCCTAACAAAACGATAAGGAGAGTTCTTGTGGTCTTGTTCCACTGTCCAGAGATGAAGAATTTCCTTGGTCGCTGTGACAAAAGTCTCATCAAACTGACTGGTCTCGCCAGTCTCTTTCCAAAGGAGATAAGCCAGCTGCAAAGGATAGCAAAGCGAATCCACCTCGTACTTGCGTTCCCAAATCCAGCCATTAAGCTCTGTGTGATCAGTCTCATGGTGCCCCTTCCAGTTTTCCTCAATATTGAAGGAATTGGCATAAGGATCCTTGAGCACCAAAGTCATCTGACGCTTGACCAAACCTGCAATGGTCTGACGCAAGAGAGGATCTCTTTTAGCCACGTGCAGGTAGGGTCTGAGTTGGGCTGTCGAATCCCGAAGCCACATAGCAGGAATATCCCCTGTCAAGACAAAAGTTGAGCCATCTTCTAGAATCTCGACCGTATTGTCCAAGGTGTCTGTATAGCAACGCTCAAAGACATCCACCCACTCGGGATGGTCCTTAGCCCGCTCCGCTACTTGGTCTAGCCATTCTCTAACAATTTCTTTCGAATAAACCATAGTATTTTTTCCTCTTTCAAACAAGTTTCATGTTCAGTATAAAAAAAAACGCCTCCAAAAGATATACACAAACTAAAGGCGTTTTGAAACAAACTTATGAAAAAAAAGTTGGGGCTCTCCCCAACTTTTCTATTCACTTTTCTTTTCTTCGTAAACCTTATAACCTTCAGTAGCCAGTTCAGCTTTTAGACCTTCTAAATCTTTTGATCCCCAACTTGATACTTTAGAAGCAGCATCAAGATCAAGATTATTGTCCTTCAAAAGGTAAGCTTGATAACCATAGTATTTGTAACGAACTTCTTTTGAATTGCCACTTGACCAAGTTACTTTATAAACTGTTATCAACGAAACTTTCCCATTTGATTTTTTATTCTCTTCTGGGATGACTTTCAAATAACTGCCTTGTGACTCTAAAGTGTAGGTGCTAAAGGAACTATTTTGATTTTCAGACTTGCTGTAGTCATCATTCTTTTTCAGAAGATCCGCAAAGTTCTTCACATCTTTTAAGTCTTTCAACCCTTCAACAGTCACCTCGACCTTATTGTTGTCAACAACTTTTCCTTTTGATTTTAACTCATTGATATAGGTCGCACTAACAGTAAGAGTAACTGTATCTCCGTTCTTCAAGTTTGTCGGACGTTTGTTATCTTCAAAGTTGAAATAGGCGTCTTTATTAGGATTTTCTGTAATAGACGCTATGCCATACCCATTAAATCCAGTAAATGTCACAGGAGTTTCTTTGAGCAAATCAGCCGTTGATACCTTCTCATATTCTTTCAAGTTTTCAACTTTGAAAGTTTTCTTTTCAGCTTTAAATGGTGAGTTCTTTGAGCTTGTAGTTACGGTGAATGTAACTTCGTCCCCATTTTTGAGACCATTTGTTTTGTCAAATTCATAATGGACACTACTAATCATCGCTTCTGCTTGCATCAATTTAGACGCCAACTTGCCATCTCTTGACACTTCTGCGTAAATAATAGGGTCTTTTTTAGCCAAACCCGCTGCCTGATCCTTATTAAAGCCTACTTTTTGGTATGCTATTTCTGCTACTTTCTCAGCAATATCTTGACTATTATAAGTTACCGTTCCAGATTCTTCATAACCTGAAAACTCAACTTTGACGTCGCCAATTAAGCTTTTTGGTTGTGACTGGATAACATTGTATCCCACAAATGCCACAATAATAACGGCTACTGCCACAAGAGCTGCAATGATTTCTTTGCGTTTCGTTGCAAACAATCCTTTGGTTTTTTCAACGACTTGTTGAGCCGAAGCCTCAGCTGAAGCTTTTGCATCTTCTTTCTGTTCTGGCTTAGAATCTTTCTCTTCCACCACTTCTTCAGATTGGTCATCTTTTGCTTGCTCAGAAGCCGTTTCTTCCACAGTTTCTGGTTCTTGAGTAGCAACTGACTCCACATCCTCTACAGGCGTGTTTTCAACCTTCTCTACAGATTCTTCGTTATTCACATTATTTACCGAATCACTCATAAAAAAATCCCCTTTTCTTTTTTATTGTCTCCATTCTAACAAAAGAATGAATATTTGTAAATTATTAACCGAAATTTATAGGGGCATTTACTTTTTAAAATTCGGTTATTGGCAATTTCATGTTATACTAAACAAAAACCTCTACAGGAAGCTTTTTTATGAAACCACTACTTGAAACCATCGATACCCGCTTTGGGACTGCTAGCAAGCATGCCTTTTCTCGAGGAAATACCCTGCCCTACACGGGCGTTCCTTTTGGGATGAATTATTTTGTTCCCCAGACCAGTGACCAGGAGGGAGCTTGGTTCTTCGATCCGCATCTGCCCGTCTTTCAAGGGATTCGATTAACCCACCAACCCAGTCCTTGGATTGGCGACTACTCTTGGCTCCTTCTGACACCTGTTACAGGCCAGCTAGGTGGAGACAGCCTCTTCCATCGTCAGTCTTCCTATGACCTAGATAAGGCCTCCTTCCAACCTCACTATCTGAAGATTTTCTCCCTGCGCTATCAGATTGAAACCCAGCTCACACCGACTTGCTATGGCGCTTCTATTCGTTTGGAGCAAAAGCAAGGCAAAGACCTCTCCCTCTATCTTCACGCAGCAGATGAACTGACCGTAGAGCAATTAGATAAGCGGACTCTTGCCCTAAGACAAGAAGGTAAAACTGAGACTACCAAAAATCCTCTGATACTGTTTACTGCTTTACAAATGAATACGGATATTCTTGCTATCACACAAGAAGAGAGAGACTGGCGAATTGACTTAGCAAGCAGTCAAGCCGAGATTCAACTAGCAACTTCTTTCATATCGCCTTCTCAAGCTCTGCTTAATCTACCTCAAAAGGACTTTGACAGCTGTAAAGTAAATGCGAAAGCGGACTGGGAAAATCTCCTCCATCGTTTTGATATCATGGAGACAGGAGAAGCTGACCGAACCTTCTTTGACCACTGCCTCTACAGACTCTTCCTCTTCCCACAGACTTTTTATGAGGTGAACGAATCAGGGCAAGCCATCCACATGGATCTGGCTACTGGTACTGTCAAGCCCGGCGTCCTCTTTAGCAACAATGGTTTCTGGGATACCTTCCGCACCACCTTCCCCCTCTTTGCCCTTGTCATACCAGAACACTATCACCGCTTTTTAGAAGGTTTCCTCAATAGCTACCGCAATACTGGTTTCCTGCCAAAATGGCTGGCCCCAGACGAGCATGGCATGATGCCTGGTACTCTTTTAGACGGCATTATCGCAGATAGCGCCTGCAAGGACATGGCTATCGATTTGGAAGAAAAACTCCTCCAAGCCATGCTTGAAACAGCCAGCAAGTCCGACCCTCTCGGCATCAATGGCCGTCACGGTTTGGCACAATACCAAGAATTAGGTTATCTCTCTACCGACCACCACGAAAGCGTCAGCCACACCCTTGACTATGCCTATAGCGACTTTTGTATCGCCAGCTGTGCCGAAAAGCTTGGTCAGAATGACATCGCGGAAACTTATAGAACTTCGTCACAAAATTACCACCATCTATTTGACACTGCGACGGGCTACATGCGTGCGCGAGATAGCCAAGGCAACTTCCGCCCCGACTTCTCTCCTTATAGTTGGGGACGCGACTACGCCGAATGCTCTGCCATTCAAGCGACCTTAGGCGTCCTCCACGACATCCCAGGCTTAATCCAGCTTATGGGTGGAAAGGAAACCTTTAGCCACTATCTTTTGAAAGCCTGTCAAGATGCTCCCCTCTTTGAGACGACTGGCTATGGTTATGAGATTCACGAGATGAGCGAGATGGCTACAGCTCCTTTTGGGCAAATGGCTATTTCCAACCAACCTAGTTTCCACATCCCTTATCTCTTCCGCTACAGTGACTACCCTGACTACACTGCCCTACTCATCAAGTCGATAAGTCAGAAAGCCTTTCACCCAAGCTGGCAAGCCTATCCTGGCGATGAGGATAATGGCAGTCTCTCTGCTTGGTACATCTGGTCAGCTCTTGGATTCTACCCGACCTGTCCAGGCAAACCCAGCTACGACCTCGGAATCCCTATCTTTGACCATCTCCGTATCTACCTGGCTAAGGAAGATAAATGGTTGGATATCCATGCTGAACAAAACCACAGCCACTTCAACTTTGTCAAAGAATGTCGATTGGACAAGACCATAGTATCTAGCATTCAACACCAAGACCTCTTGAAAGCTGAGCAACTGACCTTCACCCTCAGCTGGCTACCAAACCACTCCTAACCCAAAGAACCTTTGCATCGCGCAAAGGTTCTTCTTTTATGAAACTTGGACTTGAAGTTGATTCACAAGCTGACTCTCTACAGTTATCCACAACTTGTGGATAAGAAAACATGCCTAAAAATCAGCTTCTCCAGAAGTTAGCTCTTAGACTTTGAACCTGTCACCCTCAGGCAGACCTGCTCAAATCCCTACTAGACTAAGATTTCTACTAGAAAGCTAGCCCGTTACTAGTTTCCGGGGCAATTCTCAAGACCCCTCTAGGATATTAGCTAAATGTCCTGTTCCCCCTAGACTTATCCACAGACTGTGCATAAACTATTGTTCCAGACTGCTCTCTTTGACTATAACAAAAATCGATAGCAACGTCAATATGACTAAGATCCCTTCCTAAATCCCCTGAAAAGATTCTATAATTTGTACAATCGTAGCTTTTGCATTCGCCAGCTAGTGAGAATCAGCCAGTAGAAAATGACCTCTTTATCACATTGTGAACAGCACAACTGTGGTACTATAATACCTAACAACCTAATCGTTTCCAGCAAAAAATCCCGCAGATTTGCGGGATTCTCTCTTGCATCAATGCGCTAACATTTCTTGGGCGATTTCTTGACCAGATAGGTTATCTGGGTAGTAGGTTGGCCAGTTATCCATTTCTTCAAAGAGGGCTTCTTGGCTTGTGCCTCCAAAGAAGATATGGAAATGTTCTGCCTTGACTGGGGCGATATTGTGGTCACTAAACTGAACATACTTGAACTGTCCAGCGTCCGCATCTGTCGCTTCAAAGAGGAAGCGCACACCACGATTGCCTTTCTTATAAGTCAAGATTTTCTTGCCGACATACTTATAGGTGAATTTCTTGCTTTGGCCACCTTGAACAAATTCCATAGTGTTATCCGTGATGTTGATTTTGGTCACATCTGTCTGATAGCCTTTTCTATAGTAAGCCTTATACTCATCCTTGGTCATCTTACCAGTCAACTTAGCCTTGTAGTCAAAGACTTGATCAAAAGTTCCATCCTCAAGGAAAGGATAGACAGACTGCCAGTTGCCAGCATAGTCACTCAAGGTGCGGTCCTTGACATCTGCATCCTCAAAGTAACCATTGTGAACTGTCTTGGTATTTTCTTCCTTCTCTGGTTCGATTTCTGGTCCTTCTTGGTCCGTTGTCTGTTTCAAAGCCTTGAGGTTTTTCTCCATCACGGAGATATAGTCCTCACCAGCCTTGGTTGCTTCTTCTGTTAGACTTTCTAGCGGATTGAGCACGTCTAGTTTGACACCTGTTTCTTTTGAGAGTGTATTGGCGAGGGCTTGTGAAGCATTTTCTTCAAAGTAGATATAAGAAATCTTGTTTTTCTTGATATACTCTGTCAATTCTGCCAAACGTGCTGCTGATGGTTCTGCATCTGGTGAGAGACCTGAGATGGATACTTGCTTGAGACCGTAGTCCAAGGCAAGATAGTTAAAGGCAGCGTGCTGGGTCACAAAGCTCTTTTGTTTCGCTTGAGATAAGCCATCTGTATAAGCCTTATCCAATGCTTGCAATTTTTCAATGTAGGCAGCTGCATTCTTCTCAAAAGTCTCTTTTTTATCAGGATAATCTGCTGACAAGCTGTCACGGATATGCTCTACCAGTTTGATGGCGCGTGCTGGTGAAAGCCAAACGTGGGGATCGTAGTCGTGATGGTGACCTTCACCACCATGATCATGCCCTTCCTCTTCTTCCTCACCACCTGGCAAAAGTAACATATCACCTGTTGCCTTGATGGTTTTCACTTTTTTCTTATCCAAGGATTCTAGCAATTTTGGAACCCAAGTTTCCATATTTTCATTTTCATAGACAAAGGTATCTGCGTCTTGGATTTTGGCAACTGCCTTGGCAGACGGTTCGTACTCATGGGGTTCTGTACCAGCACCGATGAGAAGTTCTACATTAGCAGTATCTCCTGCGACTTGTTTGGTAAATTCGTAGACAGGGTAAAAGGTTGTCACGATATTTAGCTTCCCATCTGCCTGTTTTTGATTGGAACAAGCCACTAAAAACAGGGCACATAGACTAGCTAGTAGTAAGCTCAGTTTTTTCATTTCATTCTCCTATTTGATAAAACGTTTCAGTAGACTGACTAACAAAAAGACAGCTACAAAGATAATGGTGATACTAGCGCTGGCAGGGGTTTCCGCATAGTAGGAAATATAAAGTCCTGCCACCATTCCCAAAAAGCCAATAGCGCTGGCTA
This sequence comes from Streptococcus sp. GMD3S, assembly GCF_000298695.2. Classification (GTDB taxonomy): domain Bacteria; phylum Bacillota; class Bacilli; order Lactobacillales; family Streptococcaceae; genus Streptococcus. The sequence continues at coordinate 93,237 of NZ_AJRC02000007.1, forward strand.
GTAACATAACGGATTTGAAGTTTTTCCCCAGACGAAGGGCAATACTAGCTGGCAAGACCATAATGGTCGATACCAGAAGAGCTCCTGCTGCAGGAATCATAAGGGCAATGGCCACCCCTGTCACCATGTTAAAGAGGATAGACATGGTACGAACGGGCAAGCCATCCACAAAGGCCGTGTCCTCATCAAAGGTCAGGATATACATTGGTCGCAAGAATAAGAAAGTCAAGAGTAAAACGACCGCAGCAATGGCAAAGAGGAAAATCACCTGCTCCTGGCTAATGGTCACAATCGAACCAAAGAGATATTGGTCCAAACTCATGGAGCTCGAACTTTTCCCCTTACTCATGACAATCAGAGACACTGCAAGTCCTGTTGACATGAGGATGGCAGTTCCGATTTCCATAAAGTTCTTATAGACTGTCCGGAGATACTCCAAAAAGACCGCAGCGATCAAGACAATGGCAATGGTTGAAATGGTTGGAGAAATTCCCAAAACCAGACCAAAGGCTACTCCTGATAGAGAAACGTGACTGAGGGTATCACTCATGAGACTCTGACGACGTAAGATAAGGAAGGTCCCAAGAACTGGAGAAAAGAGACTCATGGCAATGACCGCCAAGAAGGCACGCTGCATGAAATCATAAGATAACAAACTAAGCATGTTCCACCTCCTGATCGCTTTCGTGAACGTTGAAACAACGCCATGGCGAATCTTGGTTACGAACTAGATGAATATTGCGATCCGCATAGTCCTTGACTTCCTCAGGGTCATGGGTAATCATCAAAACAGCCTTACCATGATGGTGGGCACTATGGTGCATGAGTTCGTAAAATTCATTTTTGCTTCCAGCATCCATCCCTGTTGTCGGCTCATCCAGGACAAAAATATCTGGGTCAGAAGCAAACATCCGGGCAATCACTGCTCGTTGCTTTTGCCCTCCCGAGAGGGAACCAATTCGTTTGTCACGATGTTCCCACATACCAACTGAGTCTAGACTAGCCTTGATATGCTCCTCATCATGAGCATTCAAGCGACGGAACCAGCCTTTTCGCGGATAACGACCCGACTTGACAAATTCATAAACCGTACTTGGAAAACCAGCATTAAAACTGGCTATCTGCTGGGGAAGATAAGCTATCCTAAGTTTTTTCCCATGAGTGTTTGTCTTTGAGATGGTTACCTTACCAAATCTTGGCTGCAAGATGCCTAGGCTCGCCTTGATAAGCGTTGTCTTGGCAGCTCCATTTTCACCAGTCAGGGTGACAAACTCCCCACTATCAACACTATAGTTGATGTGCTCGAGGACAGGTTCCTTGTCATAATAGAAAGACAAGTCCTCTACTGTAATATACCGCATTATTTGATTTCTCCTACTAAAGCAGTTAAAAACCGCTGGATAACTTCTTGTTCATTTGGAGTAAACTGACTTGCCACTTGTTCATAGGCTAAGAGCGTGTGTTCATGATGATGGTGGTGTTCCTCTGCCACTGGTCGAGCCAGCTCTGTCAGTTGATAAAAGATCACACGCGCATCTTTGGGATCTCTGGATGTCTCTAACATACCCTCTTTGACCAAAGATTTGATAGCCTTGGTCACTGCCGCCTGACTGACATTAAGGCGACGGGCCAACTCCGAGTTGGTTAGGGATTCTTCTGACAAGAGCATGAGGATGTGTTCCTGAGTATTGGTCAAGGCAACGTCACTCGTGCAATGCCCGATTAGAATTTCATGCTGGTTCTCAGATCTCAAGATCACCTCGTTTAAAAAGTTATCGATTTCCTGCGCAAGCTGTCTCATGTGTTACTCCTTCCCTAGCTATCTTTTTCGTAAAAAAACATAGATAGCCACCGATTCTTTACTGGTTAATTATATCATAAACCAAAAAAGAGTCAAGGGAAAAAGGCGTAAAAACGTTTCCCTAGACTCTTCTAGATGTAAAATTTAACCTATTTTTGCTTTGGTTTTCGACTCGATAAGATACCTGCCAAACCAGCTACCATTCCCATCAAGAGCAAGAAGATGGACTGTTCGCTTCCTGTATTTGGGAGGGCCTTTTCTGAGACAACTGCCTTCTTGCTAAATTGACCTGCCACCTCATAAGTCAATGGCACATTTGTAGTCGCATCGCTAGCAGCTGCATTCGTTTGAGGCGTTTCTACTGGTAGACTAAAGTTTTTAGAATCCACAGAAATCGTCCGTGAGTTCGGATTGATCTTTTCATACTGGGTCAAATCAGCGGTTTTCAGATACTCTTCAAAGGCAGCATCCATAGAAGGACCTTCTTCTCGCGCACCACCTAACATCGTGTAGCCATCACCACCCGCAGCTAAGAAATCATTGGTTGCAAGATAGTACGTCTTTGCAAGGTCTAGAAGATCATAACGACCAGTCGTGCGGTTTTTGACCTGGATGGCCAAGACACGTTTGCCTGATGGTAGGTTGGTATCATAGTAGACCTTCACACCTGAAACTTGCAAGAAACCACCACTTGGCTCCAACAATGGTTGCCCGTTCTCATCCAAGACCTTCTTGCCATCCTTATCGACCTGCAAGATAGATCCGAGTGATTTTTCAAACATATCCAATACTTGTTGCCCAGTCACTTGTATTTGTGAGATGGTATTTCCAAATGGAAGAACGGCAATGACATTTCCTTTAGTGATCGGTTTGCCTTTTGCAATGGTTTCACGCAAGCCACCACCATTTGTCACAGCGATGTCAGTCGGATGGCTAAATCCTGTTTGACCATACTGATAGAGCGAGTCTGCCACGACGTTTCCGAGGTTGGTTTCACGGACCCGAACATTTTCACGATCACCGTTTAGTTCTACAGGGCTGTTTGAAACAATCTCAACTGCATTTTCAGCATCGTATTTTTGTTTAATGTCTTTGACTAGTTTTTCAACTGTTGGATTGGCTGGTAATTTTTTAGCATCAGCAGCCGGAATCTGAGTTGGATTGCCCAAAAGCTGACGTGATTTGTAGATAACCTTCCCAACATTATGAAGGTAACTTCCTGTTTGGTTATAGGTAACATTGTCGCCATAAGTTGTGGAAGCTACTGTATGAGAATGCCCATCAATAACTGTCACACGTTTGCCTTTGAGACGAGGATTTTTAGAGAGAGCTTCTGCCAAAGTTGAACCACGCCATTCTACTGGGGTTGTGGTATCCACACCCAAGTGAGCCAGCACAACATAGTGTTTGTAGTCCTTACCTTCTGCACGAGCCTTGGCTTGAACTTCTTCGATGACCTTATTGACTTCAGAGATTGGATCTGTAAAAGTTACCCCTTTGACATTTTTAGGGTGAGTTTTGGTTGCTGTTTCAGGTGTTGTCACGCCGATTACAACAAACTCATCACCTTCCACAGTCTTATCTTTATCAACGATTGTAGAAGCTTCAAAAAGACGAGCTCCATTGACATAAGTATTTGAGCTAAGTAATGGGAATTTCAAGATTTCCTTGTATTTCTTAGCTTCGTCTAAACCAAAGTCAAACTCATGATTTCCTACTGCCATGGCATCATACTGCATCTGATTGAGAATTTCAGCACGCGCTTCACCCTTGGTAGAGTTGGAAATCGGCAAACCTTGGAAAGCGTCTCCCGCATCAACAACTAGAGTATTTTGAGTTGATTTCGCACGTTCCTGCTCAATGACAGTCGCTAGCTTGGCATCTCCAATTACGCCCTTTTCCTCTACAATACGGCCATGAACATCATTGGTGTGTAAGATAACGGTGTCTTTTTCTTCGCTTTTAGGAGATTCAACAGGAGCTTCCTTTGCTTCCGTCGATTCAGCACTTGTAGGACTTGCCGCCTCTGTTGTTGGAGCTGCAGGAGTTTCTGAAGTTGCTGAATTTGCTGGATTTGCTATAACTGCAGGACTTTCTGCAGGGGCAGTTGCTTCTTCAGCATAGACCTGTCCAGCTAAGAAGGCTGGAGCTAACAGGGCTGTCGATAAGACAGGTAATAAAGAACGTTTGTTCATTTTAAAATCCCTTTCTTTTCTTTTTCTCTTTTATATTATACGCTATTTCTAAAAATTTTGAAACTTTTGACCTATTTTCATCTTAAATATTCGCCATTTAAACAAAAAAGCTTGGGTTTAATTCCCAAACTTTTAGACCATTCTATTTGAAATCTTTGATGTTCCCATCATAGGTCGCCCAGTCCTTGCTAAAGAAGCGGTCATTCATCTTGTAGTCTGGAGCTGGTTTCGGATCCGTCAAGAAAGGATTGACAACCTTATCAAAAGCTAGCCAACCTAACCATCCTAGATGAATGGTATCCTTAACAAAATAAGGGTCCCCTCCATTTTTTGAAAAATCAGCAATATTGGTAAAACCCTGACTTTCTAATTGGTAACGAATTTTCTCCACTGCATGCTGGTACATCTCTTCACTGAGCCCTGTGTACTCCATCCACTTCTTGTTAACCGGCTGAATGACAAAGAGCACATTGACATTCGACTTAGCAAATTGATTGAGGACCAGCTGCAAATCATTGTATTCAGAGGACTTGAGGAAGTTGTAATTTTTTTGATACCCTTCCCATTTTTTTAAATCCTTTTGAATCTCTCTCGTATAGAAATGATTTTCCATCCCCATATCGTTATTGGTCGTATTTGCTTCTGCGTCCTTACGAACAATTTTTTCTAACTCATCATAAGAAAATTGATCCGGAAGATCTTTTAAATAGTTCTCCACGTGTTCCTTGTACTTGAGTTGTCCTCGAATGGAGAATTGTCCAAAGAGAGCGGATTGTTTTTCGTTGAATCGCGCAAAAATATCAATAGCAACCTGATCAACATCTGATAATTCTTCACCCTTTGACAGTTTTTGAACAATGCCTTTCAATGCAACATTAGGATTCTGCTTTAACAATCGAATAGCCGCATGCTTTGCAGCAATGTCACCAGATTGATTTCCCAAAAAAGCTGTTAATTGGTCACTGTTAAAAAATCTCTGAAACGCTGCGGGTTCATAATCTGTCTCCGTAAACCACTGAGGCGAAATCACAAATACAGCCTGCTTATTCTCTATTTCTGGCAAAATTTGCTGTAGACCAAAATATTGATTGAGAGAGGCTGCTCCTGCTTGACCTAGAAAGTAAGGACGATAGGGACGATGGTATTTTTCTGCTAAAACAGCTGGATGGACACTATCAAATCGAATCCATTCACTGGACCCTAGAAAAGGAATAAAACGCATATTTGGATCCGTAAGAGCCCTTACTTTTTGGCTTCTCTCTTTAAAACTCTCTGCACTAACAGAAGCCGCCGAGTATTTCTCCTCCGTCAGATTATGGCTTGTTGTACCTGGATAAAAAAAGATGAGTAGAAGAACCAAAAATCCAGCAATGAAGATAGGCCCGAAGATCAGCCACAAGCGTTTAAGCATTCTTCAACTCCGTAATACCTTCTACGATTTTATTAGCCGTATTCCAGTCATCACGACCGAACTCCGTCACTGGAACACGAATGTCAAAACGGTTTTCAATCTCCACAATCAATTCAACCGTTCCCATGCTATCCAAGACACCGGCATCAAAAAGATCTTCATCCATCATGTCAGAAACATCTTCCATAAACAACTCATCAATAATTTCAATAACTTCTGATTTGATATCCATTTTTTATATCCTTTTATTTTTTAAACCATAAATCATTCAAAAATCCAGAAAAGATTAAGAATGAAACCATCACGACATGGAAGGTGACAACCATGCCAAGCAACTGAATCCAGCGATTCTCAGGTAAGGAACCCTTTCCAGCTTTTTTCCGTTCTTTATTGAGCGCTTTTTTCTTACGAACCCAAGCGTCATTGATGACCAGCCCAATCCCATGAAAAAGTCCGTAGGCGATGTAGTACCAGGTCACACCATGCCAAAATCCCATAATCAGCATATTGAGAATATAGGCTACACTTGAGGTCACATTGCGATTTTTAAAGACCTTCTTTCTGGTCAACACCATGACCATCCGCATAAAGACAAAGTCACGGAACCAGAAAGACAGACTCATGTGCCAGCGATTCCAAAACTCTTTTAAATCCCTTGACAAAAAGGGCTTGTTAAAGTTGACAGGACTATGAATACCCATCAAGTTTGAAATGGCTAAGGCAAACATAGAGTAGCCCGCAAAGTCAAAGAAGAGCTCCAGACCAAAGGTGTACATGACCGCTAAAGCGTAGAGGTTAAAGAAACCACCTGTCTGCAAGGCCAAATTTTTCAGCGGAGGCAATAATGTCTCTCCTAAAATGTGAGCCAAGATAAACTTGTAGAGGAAGCCAAGCATGATATATTTGACAGCCTCTTCTAGCATATCCATCAGCTCATCCCGCTCAGGAATGGTCTCGTAATTTTCATTGAAGCGTTTAAAACGATCAATAGGACCACTTGAGAAAGTCGGCATAAAGAGAAGAAAACGTAAGAATTGCCAAATCGTTAAATCCTTGATGACACCGTCTCTCAACTCAACGATAACCCCAACTGCACGAAAGGTTAAGTAAGAAATCCCTAAAAATCCAAACAAAGATTGAGGTCCATGAATAGCAGGAGATACTTTCACAAAGACAATAGGCAATAGGGATAGAAAACTAACCAGGTAAAATATCCATTTACTATCCCGTTGTTTCCTGTACCTTTTGTAGAAAGATACAAGAAGTACTTGCCAGATAACATAAAGGATCAAAGCGCTTATTTGATTCGTCTTTCCACCAACCAACATGGTGACGATAAAGAAGAGACTAACGAGCACCTCGTACAAGGCAAAACGTTTCTTGAAAAAAAGACCGATAAAGATAGGTAAAGTTGCAACAATTACGTATAAAAAGTACTGAAGATCACCATAAGGTTCCAAATGAGGTAGCTGTTTATAAAGCTCCATCATCTACTGTTTACCTCGTTAATCAAGCTCTTGATATCAATTTTACCATTAGGCGTTAGCGGCAAACTATCTCGATAAAGAAACTTAGAAGGCATCATATAGGACATCATGATATCTGCTAGGTCTTCTTTGATAGCCTTGGTAATATCGATATCACGTTCAAACTGCTGACGGACACCGTCTTTTAGGATGACATAGGCCAATAGATTTTGCACCTTGTGGTCCTTGTTATAACGTGGGACAGCAACAGCAGACTCGATAAAGCGAGACTTGTTGAGGTTTTGAGAGACATCTTCAAGCTCAATGCGATAACCATTAAACTTAATCTGGAAATCCATGCGTCCACCATAGAGAAGCAAGCCCTCATCTGTCATGGTTCCTACATCCCCTGTGTGGTAGGCTGGTAGTCCTTCAAACTCAAAGAAAGCTTCTGCCGTTTTTTCAGGATTATTCATATAGCCTTTTGAAACAGCTGGCCCTGAAACGATAATTTCTCCTTGCTCACCATTTGGAACTTTCTTACCTTCCTCATCAATGATAAAGGTCGGAGAATCCGCCTTGGTATAGCCGATTGGCAGGCGTTTGAGAGTCGTCAACATCTCATCAGTGACGGCAACTGCTGACAAAGCTACTGTCGCTTCTGTTGGACCGTAGGCATTGATAATACGGGCATCTGGGAATCGCTCGCGCAGTTTTTGAGCCGTTTTGACTGTCAATTCTTCCCCATCAAAGTAGAAATGCGTGATGTCAGGCATTTTCTCGCTGTTGAAGTCTTCAGACAACATGGCCATATCCGCAAAGGATGGTGTTGATGTCCAGATAGCGATTGGCAATGAAAAGATGGTCGCAAAGAGTTGCTTAAAGTCCTGAGTGATGGCTGAAGGAAGAGCGAAGAGCGTACCACCTAGTGCCAAGGTCGGCGCCCAGTACATGACAGACAGGTCAAAAGAATAAGGTGGCTGAGCCAGCATTTGTGGACGACTTGGCGTCGCAAATTCCTTGTCTGTAATCATCCAGTTGGTAAAGCTGAGGAGATTGTCATGGGAAATCTGCACTCCTTTAGGCTTACCAGTCGTACCAGAAGTAAAGATGATGTAGTAGTTGTCATCTCCCTTGACTGGATGGGTCATCTCGTAGCTAGAAGCTTGAGCAAAGGCTTCATGGACTTGCTCTAAATTCAGTATTGGTATACTTGTCTGCTCTAATGGAAAATCTGAAATAGCAATAATCAAGCTCGGTTCTGCAACTTCTACGATAGCAGAAACTCGTTCCAAGGCCGAATGGCTATCAATTGGAATGTAGGCATGGCCTGACTTAGTTAGCGCTACAAAGGTAGCCAACATCTCATATTCCTGACCACCAAAAACGACGACTGGAGATTTCTCAGGCAAGCCTAGTTGGTCGATAGCTGCAGCCAAACTATCCGAATCAGCCTTCAGATCACCATAAGTATGCTCTTGCCCCAAAACATTGTAAACTGGATAACTGGCTTGTGTCTGAGCAAAGTGCTCAATCGTTTCAATCATATCTTTTATCGGTTTATTAAACACTGTTCCTCTTCTCCTTTAAACTAGAACTCATTATAAATAAAGGTGCCTTGGCTCTGACCAAGGTAACTAAAAAAATAAAGCAAACCAAGTAAGATTACAAAATATAGAGCCGTCCGGCCTAAGAATACATGTAAATTTCGTTGTTTTTTCATAAGCTATCCATTAATATATTATTTCTATTAACTATCAGTATGTATTGTTAGTATCTTATCTTCCTAACATTTTACCACTTTATCAACCTTTTTTTCAACTGTTTACCATAACTTAAAAATTGGTTTTAGCTTATTTTAAGATAAGTTAAAATATTAATGTTTTGGCCATCAAAAAAGAGCCTGAGATTTTCATCTCAAACTCTGTTGCCAATAACTCTTTTATCTTAGAAAAGTGAAAATACGAGAACTGCTAGGGCCGCTCCGAGGATAGGTCCTACAACAGGAATCCAAGCATAAGACCAGTCTCCATCTCCCTTGTTTGGAATTGGCAAGATGCTGTGCATGATACGAGGTCCAAGGTCACGGGCTGGGTTCAAGGCATAACCCGTTGTCCCACCTAGTGAAAGACCGATACCAACAATCAAGGTCCCCACTGCAAAGGTCCCTAAACCGGCTTGAAGGTCATAGAGCCCCAAGGCAAAGATTGTCAAGAGCAAAACAAAGGTTCCAAGGATTTCGCTGATCAAGTTGGATACTGTATTCTTGATTGCTGGTCCAGTACTAAAGGTCGCTAAGATATTCCCTGCATTTTCTTCTGCCTCATAATGTGGTTTGAATTGCAACCAAACCAAAATCTGAGCCACCATCGCTCCTGCGAATTGGGCTAGGATATAAGGGAAAACAGAACCCCAAGAGAGTGTTCCTTTTAAGGCCATAGCAAACGTCACAGCTGGATTTAGGTGGGCTGGACTGAGCGTGCCAGATACAAAGGCCGCAACGGCTACAGCAATTCCCCATCCCATAGTAATCACAATCCATCCTGAATTGTTGCTCTTAGTTTTGGGAAGAACCACACCTGCAACAACACCATTTCCTAGGAAAATCAGGATTAAGGTCCCCAAAAATTCTCCAAATAATTCTTTCATCATATCTTTGTCTCCATTTAAAAGAAGGAGAGAGAAGGCAAGGAAGGCTTGTCTCCCTCTCTTCTAGTTTCTCTTAATTTTTCAATTCCGCTAGATCGTTGTTAGTAAGGGCTGCTTCAACATCCGCACGATAAGTTGCTTTTTCTTCATCAGACCAGTCATAGAATCGTCCCATTTCATCCAGAACTGGCTCAACGATGCTATCTAAACTATCACGCATAAAGAGCATGTGGTTGGTACGACGAAGAAGAAAGTCAACTGGGCTCAGAGCCAACTCATTGCGCATTGCATAGTGAAGTGACAAAGTGTCTGCCAAGCTGAGTCCTGGCGCTTGTTCCAAGCTGTGAGCAAGGGCAAAGACTTTCGGTGCATTTGAACCGTAAAGATTTGCAAGATAGTGGGCTTCCTTGCTATCCAAACCACGTGAAACTCCAAGTTGAGCAAAGGCTTCGATTTCTGAGTCCACATTTGCTGGGTTCAATTCTCCACCTGAAACAGGATAAGTCTTCGAGTTAATGAGTTTAAAGCTGCGGTCAAATTCGGCTTTGAGGATATCGACTACGCGCTCCATAGCTCCTTCAGCCATCTTACGGTAGTCTGTAATTTTACCACCAGCAAGGGTCAAAAGACCATTATCATCACGATCCAAGCTCGAACCACGAGAAACTGCAGATGGGTCCAAATGTTTCTCAGATGTGCTGCTTTCAAGCTTGCTGACAGCAGATTCAACATCTTCACGTGTTTTTTCTTTCGATAGATAAGCTTCGACAGTCGCAATCAAGTTGTTAAAGCTTTCGTCGCTAATGGTTCCGTTATTTCCGCCATTGTAGTCAGAAGCGCTATTGCCTGCAATCAATGGACGAAGACCAGCCCAGCTACTTTCGATATCATCAATGGTGATGTTGGCTTCTGGGAAGCGGTTGTTGACAATACCAAGTAGATAATCTACATCTTCCTGAGTCACTTTTGGATGTTCCAAATCGCCTGTGTAGTCTGTATCCGTTGTACCAAAGTAAGTCTTGTTTTCACGTGGGAGAACAAAGACCATACGACCATCTCCCAAACCTGTGTCAAAGTAAACCGGCTGTGAAACCTTGATCTTGCTTGAATCCACTACCAAGTGCACTCCCTTAGTTGGACGCATTTGTGAGAATTGGGTTCCCTTATTAGACAAATTACGCACCTTGTCGCTCCAAGGACCTGTTGTATTAATCACCAGACGAGCCTTAATTTCAAAGACTTGGTCTGTTAACAAATCACGAGCTACAACACCTGTAATCTTGCCATTTTCATCAAAGAGGAAGCCTTCTGCCTTAACATGGTTGGCAATGAGAGCACCGTCTTGGTTGGCACGTTTGATGTTTTCAATCACGAGACGCGCATCGTTGTTACGGAAGTCAAGATAAACCCCACCTCCTACCAAACCTTCTTTCTTCAAGTTTGGCTGGCGTTCCAAGACTTGATCCTTGCTCAAGACCTTGTTAGCAGCTGGTGTGTTGCTAACACCTGCCAAAAGGTCATACAAGTCCATGGCTACTTTGAGACGGAAAAGGCTAAAGGTCGCTCCATCCTCATCGTAAACTGGCAAGAGCATTGGATCTGGTTTTGGAATATGTGGAGCAATTTGTTGAACCACCGCACGTTCAGAAACTGTATCTGACACCACTTCTACGTCGAATTGTTTGAGGTAACGCAGGCCTCCGTGGACCAATTTTGTTGAACGGCTGGATGTCCCTTCTGCGAAGTCCTGCATTTCAATCAAACCAGTATCAAGACCACTGGCTGCCGCCTGCAAGGCTACCCCAGCACCGGTAATCCCACCACCAATAATCAGGAGGTCCAGGGTGCGTTCCTGCATTTTTTTAATTGATAATTCTCGTGTTTTCTTTGAAAATTCCATATTTACACACTTTCTAACTGAGTCGCTTTATTCTTCCAGTATTAGTCATCGATTTCCGCAAAGACTTGAGTTGCTTTCACAGCCTTCTTCCAGCCCTTATAAAGTTGTTCCTTACGAGATTCGTTCATCGATGGTTCGAAGAGTTCTCCTGTCTCATTCAAGAGTTTCAACTCATCCAAATCCTTCCAGTAACCCACTGACAATCCTGCCAGGAAGGCTGCACCTAGGGCAGTTGTTTCCAAGTTTTTAGCACGGGCAATATCGATTCCCAAAATGTCAGCCTGGAACTGCATGAGGAAGTTGTTCATGGCTGCACCACCATCTACCTTCAAGACTTGGATAGCTGTCTGCGCATCCACTTGCATGGTGTCGATGATGTCGCGTACTTGGTAAGCGATGGATTGCAGAGTAGCCTTGATAAAGTCTTCTTTGCTTGTTCCACGAGTTAAGCCAAAGACTGAACCACGAGCATTTTGATTCCAGTATGGAGCCCCTAGACCTGTAAAGGCAGGTACGACATAAACTTCGTCATTGTTGTGAGAATTGAGAGCATATTTTTCAGACTCTGGTGAATTTTCAACCATGCGAAGTCCATCACGAAGCCACTGAATGGCACTTCCTGCGATGAAGATAGAACCTTCCAAGGCATAGTAAACCTTGCCGTTGATTCCGTAACCAATGGTTGTCAAAAGGTTGTTTTCAGACAACTGCATCTCTTCACCAGTGTTCATAATGATGAAAGAACCTGTTCCATAAGTATTCTTGACCATCCCTGGTTCAAAGGCCAACTGACCGAAGAGGGCTGCCTGTTGGTCCCCAGCCATACCTGAAATTGGCACTTCTCCACCGTAGAAATGGAATGGAGCAGTCTTGCCGTAGATTTCAGAGTTAGAACGAACTTCTGGAAGCATAGCCTTAGGAATGTTGAGGATTTCCAAAATCTCATCATCCCATTTAAGATCCTTGATGTTATAGAGCATGGTACGAGCTGCGTTTGAGTAGTCAGTTACGTGAGCTGCGCCGTCAGTCAATTTCCAAACCAGCCAAGTATCAATGGTACCAAAGAGCAATTCACCCTTTTCAGCTCGCTCTTGAGCGCCTTCTACATGGTCCAAAATCCAACGAACCTTGGTTGCAGAGAAGTAAGCATCGATGATCAAACCAGTCTTTTCATGGAATTTTTCCACATAACCTTGGCTTTTTAGTTGTTCAGCCAAAGGAGCAGTTTGGCGTGATTGCCAAACGATAGCATTGTAGATAGGGAGACCTGTTTTCTTATCCCAGACGACAGTTGTTTCACGCTGGTTGGTAATCCCGATGGCCTCGATTTGACTTGGTTTCACACCACTTTCGATGAAAGCACCCGCGATAACTGACTGAACAGAGTTCCAAATTTCATTGGCATTGTGCTCAACCCAACCTGCTTGAGGGAAAATCTGAGTGAACTCTTTTTGACTAGAGCTGACCTTTTCTCCTTTTTTGTTAAAAATGATGGCACGAGAACTGGTAGTTCCTTGGTCAATGGCCATGATGTATTTTTCTTGTGACATGTGCTGTCCTCCTGATAAAATCTTGAGGGGGTTCCTCTTTACAGTAACTAGTATACAAAATAAAGCGCTTTCTTGTTTATCAATTTTTTTTAAATTTTAAAAAAATGTGAGGAGATTGTGCGAATTTCACAAAAAAGACCTGAAAACTCAGGTCTTTTAGGCAAATAGCATCTGACGGATCGTAGCTAAATCTTCCATATCCAAATCATTTTTCAAATAGTAGATAGGTGTTTGTTCTTTCTTATGGATAGGGTTGTTAGTAATTAACAAATCATAATGTCGACTGGGGTCATAGGCTTCAATAGTAATGAAACGATTGTATTCCAAATACCGTTTCAAAATGGCAGCCATCCTAGAAAAGACAAGGAAACCAGATGTCAAATCCAGACCAATCCTCATATGTTGGCCACCATTTTCTGCCATATACTCTATCAACTGGAGCCATTCCCAGAGAATTTTCTTATCCAAATCCGTTCCCTGATGAAAGGCTGGCAAGATATGAAAAATTCTCTCTGCAGTCCCTTTAAAATCATGTTCCATCAGCAAATAGGGATGGCGATTCTCTGTCTGGTATCTGTACTGATCTTGTAAAATATAGCCCTTGTATAGATAAATTTGACCACAGAGCTGGCTGAGTTCATAGGTGACATGGTCCTCTGTGTAGTCCCCCAGCAGCTCCTCCTTCTTCATCTCTTGAATCAATTGCGTCAGCAAATCAGCTAATTGCCCACCAAAACCAAGGATATACTCCATAGTATGAAGGGGCAAAATACGATGGGAAAGGAGAAATGAAAAGAATACCATCATCTCACCATCCTCAGTTCCTAGAGGGATATGTTGCCCAGCAAAAAAGGACGAAGCCTTTCGAAGCAAACGAAGATAGAAAATATTGTCAAAATACCCTCGCATTTTTTCTTCTATAACCTGAAACTGACAGGCATTGACCCGAAGACGCTGTTGACTGATATGAGCCCAGAGAACCAAGTCCAATTTCTGCCCCGAAGACAAGCTAGCACCGCAGATTTCTTCTAGGGTAGCAATCTCTTGTTTTCTCTCAGCTTTCTGCATGTGACCTTCCCACTCCTGACTGGACCAAATCTTGCGGAAAAGACAGAAATAGAAATAGCGAATCTGATGCTCCGGACCTCGCCAACGGCCATTTTGGATGGATAAGTCAAACTCTGACAAAATCTGATTTAGACTAGCTAAGTGGCGACCAAGCGTGGCCTCGCTAATCATCAATTCTTGAGCCAACTGATGAGCTAGAAACTGTTGGTGATAGAGAAGGTAAACCAAAATTTGGTACTTAATGGCATTGTCTAGAAACAAGCTCCGAATCTCTCTCCCCTTGGTAGCTGCACCAATCGACAGACGCAGATTTTCATCTTCCAAATGGATGGTCAGCTCTAAACCTCTTTCCAAGGCATTTTCGTTAATCAGAGAAATGTACTTGGTTAAGGTCGCCTTTGAAAAACCTGTTTCTTCCATGGCTTCCTTGACGGTTGTCTGCGAATCTTGTAATAGAAAGGAAAGGACTAAAAATTGACCAGATTCTGCTTTTTCCATCAAATCGCCTAAATACATTTGTTACCCCTTTCATTTTCTCCTACAAGAATAGCATAAATCTTAGAAATGCGGAAATAATCTGTTTCTCATTTTATTTTAAAGTTGATTTCCTCGTCATTATTCCAGAGAAACAGCAAACACACGACTCCCCCTTTAGGCATTTTTATGCTAAAATAGTAGCTATGGATAAAATTATTAAAACTATATCAGAAAGCGGCGCCTTTCGTGCTTTTGTCCTTGATAGCACTGAAACCGTCCGCACTGCTCAAGAAAAACATCAAACTCAAGCCAGTTCAACCGTTGCACTTGGCCGTACCCTTATCGCTAGCCAAATTCTCGCAGCCAATGAAAAAGGAAATACCAAACTAACTGTTAAAGTTCTTGGAACCAGCTCTCTCGGTGCCATCATCACGGTCGCAGATACCAAGGGCAACGTCAAAGGTTACGTTCAAAATCCAGGCGTTGACATCAAAAAGACTGCAACGGGTGAAGTCCTAGTCGGACCTTTTGTTGGAAACGGTCAATTTCTCGTTATCACAGACTACGGTACTGGAAATCCTTACAACTCCATGACTCCTCTCATTTCTGGGGAAATCGGTGAAGACTTGGCCTATTACCTTACTGAAAGCCAACAAACCCCTTCAGCAGTCGGCCTCAATGTTCTTTTGGATAAAGACGACAAGGTCAAAGTTGCCGGAGGTTTCCTTCTCCAAGTATTGCCAGGGGCCAAGGAAGAAGAGATTGCCCGCTTTGAAAAACGCATCCAAGAAATGCCAGCCATCTCAACCCTTCTAGAAAGCGATGACCATATCGAATCCCTTCTCAAGGCCATCTATGGTGACGAATCTTACAAACGCCTATCTGAAGAAGAAATTCGTTTCCAATGTGACTGCAGCAAAGACCGTTTTATGAACGCTCTTGCCAGCCTTCCAAATTCAGACCTTGAAGAAATGAAAGAGGAAGACCACGGGGCAGAAATCACTTGTCAATTCTGCCAAACAACTTATAACTTTAATGAAAACGACCTGGAGGAACTCATTCGTGACAAATCTTAATACACCTTTTATGATTGGCAATGTTGAGATTCCCAATCGTACTGTTTTAGCACCCATGGCTGGTGTCACCAACTCAGCCTTTCGTACCATCGCAAAAGAGCTCGGGGCTGGACTCGTTGTGATGGAAATGGTCTCTGACAAAGGAATCCAATACAACAACGAAAAAACTCTACACATGCTTCACATCGATGAAGGCGAAAACCCCGTTTCTATCCAACTCTTTGGTAGCGATGAAGACAGCCTAGCACGCGCAGCAGAATTCATCCAAGAAAATACCAAAACTGATATCGTTGATATCAACATGGGCTGCCCTGTCAACAAAATCGTGAAAAACGAAGCTGGTGCTATGTGGCTCAAGGATCCAGACAAGATCTACTCTATTATCAACAAGGTCCAATCTGTCCTTGATATCCCCCTCACTGTCAAAATGCGCACTGGCTGGTCTGATCCATCCCTAGCCGTGGAGAATGCCCTCGCAGCTGAGGCTGCAGGTGTCTCTGCCCTCGCTATGCACGGCCGTACCCGTGAACAAATGTACACAGGTCACGCAGACCTTGAGACTCTTCACAAGGTCGCTCAAGCTCTGACCAAGATTCCATTTATCGCAAATGGTGATATCCGTACGGTACAAGAAGCTAAACAGCGTATCGAAGAAGTCGGTGCTGACGCTGTCATGATTGGTCGCGCAGCCATGGGAAATCCCTACCTCTTCAATCAAATCAACCACTACTTTGAAACAGGAGAAATTCTCCCTGATTTGACTTTTGAAGACAAGATGAAAATCGCCTACGAACATTTGAAACGCTTGATTAACCTCAAAGGAGAAAACGTAGCCGTTCGTGAATTCCGCGGCCTCGCTCCTCACTACCTCCGGGGGACATCTGGCGCTGCCAAACTTCGTGGAGCCATTTCACAAGCTAGCACCCTAGCAGAGATTGAAGCCCTCTTGCAATTAGACAAAGCATAATACACAAAAAAACCGTAACTCACTTGGAGTTTACGGTTTTTTAGATCCTAGGAAAACCTAGGTACTATTATTGAATCAAGGCAACGCTCGAAACTTTACCATCCGCACCTGTTGTAATTTGGATGATTTTTCCTCCACCGATTTTGGCATTATACTTGCCATCATCAAGGGTGTAAGAGTAGCCTCTGATAGAATAGTTTTCTTTCTTTCCATCTGCAGTTTCTACTGTAAATTGGCCCCCTGATGAAACCGTAATAGTTTCGCCATTTGCTCCCTTCCAGTTGCCTGCAGCTGCTGAGAAGTCACCATCGACCATGGTTAAAACACCCTTGTAGCGTTTGTTGTGTTCTGCTTGCTTGTCTTGAAGTTGGCGGTCAGTTGTTGGATCATAGCCTGACTGGTTAGACTGGGCTTGAGAGTCTTGCTGAGTTGAAGGTGCCTGAGATGGGGCTTGTTGACTAGGAGCTGCTTGTTCTTGTCTTGATTCAGGTGCTGGTTTCGCTTGTGACTGATCTGCCGTTGTAGAAGACTGACCAGAAGATGCCTGAGCTTTTTCAGATGAAGCTGAGCTTGAAGATTTTTGTGTCTTGCTTTCTTTGCTAGAAGAAGCTGCTTTAGAACTTGATGATTGACTTGTCTTTGCAGAGCTACTGGTTTGAGTGGATTCGTTTTTATTTCCACAAGCTCCTAGTAGCAAGGTAGAAGCCAATACAGTCGCTGCCATCAATTTGATATAGGTTTTCTTTTTCATTTTTCTACTCCTTTGTAACATTTTTGAAATGTTAGGAAATCTTTTTGTAATATAATTGTAACATTGAGCCTTGAATCTGTCAACTATTTAGAGAAACTATTTTAAAAAATTTCTCTCTACTATTTCTATTCGTAATAAAACAGAAAAATAGAAAATTTTTTAGATAAGAGTCCTATTTTTACATCACCTTTGTGTAATCGCTTGCATTGTGTTAGACAAAGGAATATAATAACATTGAAATAGAATATAGGAGGTATGCTCTTATGCTAAATAAGTATTACAAGTATCTTCCTTGGTTGATTTTGGGAACAATTGGCTCTTATCAATCAGCCACTTACTATGCGCGAACTGCATTTGATGTCTTCTATCTGACTATAATCTTTATGATTGTTTATATCGCTTTGTTATTTTTACATGAGAACTATCTCAAGTATCGATACAAAGACTTTTTTACTCACCTGTTGAGCAATTCTAAGAAAGATAGCCATTCATAAAAATGATGATAAATAAAGAGGTCGGGAACTTTGTCCCGACCTCACTTTTTATTTCAATCGATAGGTTTTTCTTGGTTTCTTTTTAGGCACTCGTTTGAGGCCGACTTCTTCTACATATTCGCCGTATTTTACGAGAAAGTTATTGCTGACGATGGGCCGACCGGGGTTGATGAGATTGACTAGTTCGGTTCCTTCATAGACAGTGAACTCCTCCTCCAGAAGATAAAGGAAGGTCGGATTCCAGTCGAGACGGCCTTGGATTCGTTTGATGGATTCTTGGATAATGGCATAATGGTCAAAGGCGAAGGCTCTCTCGTCCAGCTCGACTCCCTCAAGGTAGCATTTACCTGTCTGGAAATCAACATCTACAAAAACCACATCCTTGGCATCGTCACCTGCCTGAACGAGGTCTAAGGCACGACTAGGTAGGTACACTAAGTGGGCAATGGTCACTGTCCAGCCCCGTGGATCACGACCGGGGGTCGATACCGTCATCAATTGCTCGATTTTCTCCAAAGGTAGATCGAGATTGACTTCTTCTCTCACCTCGCGCTGACAGGCATGTGCAGCATCTTCTCCCTTGTCCATAAAGCCTCCAACCAAAGCCAAACAGTTTTGATAAGGGTGAGCCTTGCGACGGATTAGCAGGAGCTTGATCTTTCCTTCGACAAAGCAGTAGGCTACCATATCCACTGTCACACTTGGTTTTTCATATTGAGGGAGTTCCTGCTTGTAGTACCAGTCTAAAAACTCCTCCTGACTGGCATGGATTTCATAATATTCTTTTTCCGTCATCCCGGCTGGAATCTTTGTGTCTGCCATCTTATGCCTCCTTTCGAACTGCCTTGGTCCATTGATACCATCCCACTAGACTATTGAGTGTGTAAACCCAGTACATCCCTTGGATGTGGATATTTTCACCCCACCAGAGATAAATACTAAAGAGATTGGTTGCAATCCAGAAAATCCATTGCTCACGGTAGAGACGTGTCATCAAGAGCTGACCAACACCATTAGTCGCATCAGTAACACTATCACGGAAAGGACGGGCGCTATTGATACTTTGGTAAGCCAAGCCCATACCAATCCAGATAATAGCAGTCAAGGCCAAGTACTTGAGCCAATCAAGAACAGATAATTTCTTAGCTTCAAAGTGGGATTCTTCTGGTTTTCCTTGGTCGTTGATACGATTGGACAGCCAAGCATAGAGACCAATCGGCTGCATGACAAAGAAGTAAACAGTCGTTAAAACTTCACCATAAAAAGTCGCATTCATGGCCAAAATCAAATAGATAGCTGAGTTAATAGCCCCAAAAAGATAATTGCTTGCACGCCCTTCTGCTACCAAGATAACACAGACAATCCCAGTCCAAGATGCAAACAAGCTCAGCCAGTCATGACTTTCCGTATTTTGTGTAAACTCCAAGATCAAGGGAACACTTGACAAGGCGATGAGATACAACCACTGGAAAGGACTACGGCCGACAAAGAGATCTTTCCATAGCAAGCGCATGATTCCTGCAAAACCGATCTTGCGGGCTTCTGCATGGACATTTTTAAAGTTTTCGATAAATTGTGTGATTTTTTCAGTTAGCTTTTTCATATTTTTCTCCTAATCTGCTTGGTAAATGGCATCAATAGCCACTTTTGCTGCTTCATAATTGCCTAGATAATCCTCTGCTAGATAAACTAAAGGAATAGTCGTTAAGTATCTCTCCCTCATCTCATCCAAATGCTGGGAAAAACTGTAGCGAATGTGGTCCTCTGCCATGGTCATATCTCTAAATCCGTCATTGACATAGGAACCGATAGGTTGCACGAAGAGAATCAAGTCCCATTTTTCCTTGGCCAAGATCGAAACAAAGAGATTGTCAAAGGTTTCTCCTGATAAGTCCCCTTGGTCCTCAGTCTCCATGTAATAGTCATAGTAGCCCTTGGTTACCAAGGAGTTGGTATCGGCTATCACTAGGCCTCGATTGGCATTGCTGTCGATTAACTTGGAGGTCTGGTCATACTGTCCCAACAGGAGATAGTAGTAATCCTTTGGAGTCAATTCATCATCGCGGACATTGTTTTTGATCTGGTACTCACGCGCGTATTCCAGACTAACGGGCGCATCGTAATACCTTGCCAAATCCTTGGCCAGAGTGGTCTTCCCATTGCTAGCACTTCCCATAATCAACACTTTCTTTGTAAACTGACGACGGAAGGGTTGAGCGATGTATTTCCAATATTTGCTTGGATTTTCTCGAATCATAGTCGCTGAGATACCAAACTTTCTTTCTTGCAAGACAGTGCCAAATCCACGTTTAGCTAGCTCTTGCTGGTAGTCTGCTTCTCCTACAAAAAAAGTCAGTTCTTGCTGGGTTTCATCATAGGAAATCTCCGCTAACATCTGGTCCAACCACTCCTGCCAGCCCATAGGGTAACGGGGAAGATTGGTCTCATCCAGCTTGCAGACAGAGGTCAACTCGTCATCCCGAAAAGCCTCTCGGATATAGCGAAATCGTTTTTGAAGACTTAAACCTACCTGCTCACCTCGGTCTCCCTCGTAGCCTGAAACGACTACCCAGACCTGGTCACACTGACGCTTCGCTCGCTGGATCAGATCGATATGACCCTGATGAAGAGGGGCAAAGGTCCCAAATACCACTGCTGTTTTCTTTTTCATAAACGTTTTACCTTTTTATAGTTTTTGATATTTTTATTTTCTATGTTTTTATTATACACTATATTTTTGTTTTGTCAATAGTTTTTTCTACTTTTTTATAAAAAAGTAGAAAAAAAAGAATCAGGACTGCTCCTGACTCTCCATTTTTAAGCAATATCAAATTTTAGTTGACCAGCTTTGACACCAATCTTGAGGGTCTTGCCTGCTACAAGTTCTCCCTTAAGGAGGAGTTCTGCCAACTTATCTTCCACTTCTGTTTGCAGGGTTCTGCGAAGTGGACGGGCTCCCATTTCTGGATTGTAACCGTGACTAGCTAGCAACTTCAGGGCTGAAGCTTGCAGTTTCAAGTCGATGCCTTTCTCTGCTAGGCTAGCAATCAATGGTTTAACCATAATCTTGACAATTTCCTGCATATGTTCGCTATCCAAGCTATGGAAGACTACCTTTTCATCAATACGGTTAATAAACTCTGGTCGATAAGTTTTTTTCAGCTCTTCAAAGATTCGTTTCTCCATATTTTCCTGGTCAAAACGAATGTCTTTAGCGCCAAAGCCGACCGTCTTGTCATCACGAAGAGCCGTCGCACCAAGGTTTGACGTCATGATGATAATGGTATTTGAAAAATCAACCTTGCGCCCCTTGCTATCTGTCAAGACACCGTCGTCCAAAACCTGCAAGAGGACATTAAAGATGTCTGGATGGGCCTTTTCTACCTCGTCAAAGAGAAGTACTGAGTAAGGTTTGTTGCGAACCTTCTCGGTCAACTCCCCACCTTCCTCGTAGCCCACATAGCCAGGAGGTGCTCCATTGAGACGGCTAGCCGCAAATTTCTCCATATACTCACTCATATCAAAGCGGATAAGGGCTGATTCGTCATCAAAGAGGACTTCTGCCAGAGCCTTGGCCAATTCGGTCTTACCGACTCCTGTCGGCCCTAGGAACATAAAGGAACCAATCGGACGCTTGTGACTACGAATACCTGACTGATTGCGACGAATGGCACGACTAATGCTTGAAACAGCTTGATCTTGGCCGATGACACGTTTGTGTAGTTCAGCCTCCAAATTCAGGTATTTCTTGGCATCCGTTTGCGTCAGTTTTTGGACTGGGATACCCGACAAGCGACTCAAGGTGGTCAAAATATCAGATTCTGTTACCAAGTCTTTATAGACAGGAACTTCCTCTTCTTTTGCGATTAGCTGGGCAGCTTGTTCCCACTTGCCATCCATCAGGGCCTTGTCAGCTGGAGTCAAGTCGGATTCGTCTGCTTTCACATGCTTGGATTTGTTTTGCACTGTTGCTGCCGCCTCATCTAAGAGGTCGATAGCAGAGTCTGGCAAGTGACGACTGGTCAAGTAACGATGCGCCATCTTGACAGCCGTTTCAACAGCTTCATCTGTGATTTGCACACGGTGGTGTTTCTCATAGGTGGCCTTCAAACCTTGCAAAATGGTCATACTGTCAGCTAGACTTGGCTCTTCAATCGTCACTTTGGCAAACCGACGAGAAAGGGCAGCATCTTTTTCGATGTGTTTCTGGTATTCTTCCTGAGTGGTGGCACCAACCGTTCTCAAAGTTCCACGAGCCAAGGCTGGCTTCAAGATATTGGCTGCATCCAGAGTCGAGTCAATACCGCTACCAGAACCCATGATGGTGTGGAGTTCATCGATAAAGAGGATCACTTTGCCATCTTCCTCTATATCCTTGATGATATTGTTCATGCGCTCTTCAAAATCTCCACGGAAACGTGTCCCCGCAACAACATTCATCAAATCAAGCTCTAGAACACGCATCTTTGCCATTTCCGCAGGCACATCCCCACTGGCAATACGCTGAGCAAGACCAAGTGCCAGAGCTGTTTTCCCGACACCCGCATCTCCAACCAAGACCGGATTGTTCTTGGTCTTCCGACTCAAAATCTGAATCATACGTGAGATTTCCTTGTCTCGACCGATAACTGGCTCTAACTTGCCAGAACGCGCTTGCTCCGTCAGGTCATGCGTGTAGTCCTCTAGACCACCACTTTGAGCTTGAGGCATGCCCATCATATTGGCCATGGAATTTTGCTTGTCAGTTACTGTGCGATGGCGTTGACGCAAAGCCTTGAGATCTTCTCTTGTCCAGCCAGCACGCTCTTCTAGATTACGACGAAGAGCAGCAATTCTGACCTGATCTTTCTGGTCTTCATAAGAGAAGCCTGCTCTCTCCAAGATGCGAGTTGCCAAAGCATTACCATCATGCAAAATCGCATAGAGGACATGCTCTGTCCCTAGCACCTTAGCATGTACCACTGAGGCTACATATTCTGCTTCCGCAAAGAGGACCTCCAAACGATGGGAAAAGGGTAATTCCGTAAAAGTTTCATCTTGGCTATAGTCGGTTTCAGTCAGTTCCAACGCAACCTCTTCTAAACGGTCCATCTCGTATGGATAATCATTTAGAGTCGCACCTGCCACACTGTAACTGTGATTAGACATGGCAATCAATAAATGCCAAGACTCTAGGTAACGGGCTCCAAAATGGCTCGCAACCATGTAGGCACTCTCGATACATTCATTCAATGCTTTTGAATAGTTCATCTTACTTCTCTTTTCTATCTACCTCTTGTAATAGCTGTCGGAGCATATTGGCACGGACAACTGAAGATTCTTCCCCTAGGACACGATCTGTTGCTACAGAAGTCAGCAAGGTCATCTCTTGCTTGGTCATCAAGTCCTGCTCCACCAAAAGCTGGAGAATATCCTCATAAATCTCCTGACTAACTCGCTCTCCGATTGAATAAAGCAAATCGCGTAGCATCTCGTGATGATTGGAAAACTCAATACGCCCTATGCGAATGTAGCCTCCACCACCACGCTTGCTCTCAACTAAGTAACCTCTACTTTCCGTAAAGCGAGTCTTGATGACATAGTTGATCTGGCTCGGTACAACCTGGAAGGTATCTGCCAACTGGCTCCGCTGCAATTCCACGATACCAGACTGGTCTAAAATCGCCTTGATATAGGCTTCGATATGATCTGATGTATTTTTAAATCTCATAGTAAATCAAACTCCTTCTTTGAACCTTGACTATCTTTGACTATTATACCGAAATTTTTGATTTTTTTAAAGGAAAAGGGAACGAGTTGCGAAGATTATTATAAACTATCCAAAACAAAAAGATGGGACTGTAAAACAGTCGCCATCTTTTTTAGTTATTCAAAGTTAAGATTAGTCAACTTTTTTAGCACGGTATACAAGTCCTGCCAAAGCTGCAAGAACTAGACCAAGAATAGTAGAGAATGCTGTAAAGTCTGCTCCACCAGTGTTTGGCAAATCTCCCTTAGGCTGTTCACCCTTAGGACCTTCCTTAGGTTCTTCTTTTTTCGGTTCAGTATACGTGTTAGTGATTGTTGGGTTGTTACCTGTAACTTCTGTTACAAGTTGACCTGCACCATTATCTGTCACTTTTACTGTCACTTCGTAAGAATTTTCATCATATTTGATATTCTCATCGTTACCTTTTACTTCAGTAATAGTGTAAGTGTGCTCACCTGCTTCTTTGTACTCAATTGCTGTGAAAGTAACAGTACCGTCTGCAGCGTTTGTAGCTGTCTCAACGACTTTGTCACCTTCTTTAAGTTCAAACTTAAATTGACCTTTTACAAGCTCTTTATCACCTTTCAAGACTTTCTTAGCTGTAAAGGTTACTTTTGTTGAAGATGCAACATAAGTATTTGTGAAGGTTGGGTTGTTGTCAGTTACAGTCGCAACAAGTTGACCTTGACCATTATCTGTAACTTTTACTGTTACATTGTGAGTAGATTTATCGTATGTCACACCTGCTTCGTTACCTGCTTTTTCAGAGATAGTGTAAGTGTGCTCACCAGCTTCTTTGTATTCGATACCTTCGAAAGCAACAGTACCGTCTGCAGCATTTTTAGCTGTTCCGATTACTTTGTCACCTTCTTTGAGTTCAAACTCATATTTACCAGCTTCAAGGGCTTTACCTTCTAAGACTTTCTTAGCGGTAATATTTACAGTTGTTGAAGCTGCTTTATAAGTGTTAGTGAAGGTTGGGTTGTTACCTGTAACAGTTGCAACAAGTTGACCTGCACCGTCATCTTTAACGTTCACCTTAACTTCGTGTTTGGCAGTATCGTATGTCACACCTGCTTCGCTACCTGCTTTTTCAGTGATAGTGTAAGTGTGGTCGCCTGCTTCATTGAACTCAATTTCTTTGAAAGTAACAGTGCCGTCTGCAGCATTTTTAGCTGTTGCAACGACTTTGTCACCTTCTTTAAGTTCAAACTCATATTTACCTGCTTCTAGAGCTTTACCATTCAAGACTTTAGTAGCCGTGATAGTAGCTGTTGTTGTAGCTGCTTTATAAGTGTTTGTGAAGGTTGGGTTGTTGTTAGTTGCAGTTGCAACAAGTTTGCCTTGACCATTATCTGTAACGTTTACTGTCACTTCATGTGTAGCAGTGTCGTATGTCACACCTGCTTCGCTACCTGCTTTTTCAGTAATTGTGTAAGTGTGAGGGCCTGCAG